>CAJXGZ010000120.1 GCA_913053795.1 uncultured Rhodospirillales bacterium
ATGATGGCGTCATCGCCGAAGGCTTCCAGGGCCAGGCCAAATTGGGCGAGTTCGTCGGAGCGATCGCTCAAGCTGGCGACGGCGGCGGGGTCGAGGGCTGGCCGCCGTCGATAATGGTGACGTTGCCGGACTTTCCGTTGAAAATTTTAACCTGGGCGTGAGCGGGGAGGGCGTGTCCCGGCAAAAGATACGCCAACGCCACGGACAAGATGATGGGTATGCCGACTTTCGCGTTCATGATCATATTATGACACAAAACGCCGCTTAAAGCATGGCGAACTTGTAGATAAAGGCGAGCGCGATCATCAGGACCGCCGGGTTGATATCCGAAAAGCGCCCGCTCGCCAGCTTGATGGCGGCGAATGCGATGAACCCCATGCCGATGCCAGACGAGATGGAAAAGGTCAACGGCATGGCGACGGCGGTGACAACGGCCGGGGCCGCTTCGGTGAGGTCGCTCCAGTTGATTTCCGCCAGGCCCTGGAGCATCAGGCAGGCCACGAACAGCAGCGCCGGGGCCGTGGCGTAAAGGGGAATGGTCGCCGCCAGGGGCGACAGGAATAGAGAAAGCAGAAACAACGAGGCGACGGTGACGGCGGTGAGGCCGGTGCGTCCGCCGACGTTGACGCCCGAAGCGCTCTCGATATAGCTGGTGGTGGGCGAGGTTCCCAGCGCCGCGCCGGCGACGGTGGCGGCGCTGTCGGCAAGCAGCGCTTGTTTAAGGCGGGGCAGGCGGCCCTTGGCGTCCAGCATCTTGGCGCGGTGCGCGACCCCCACCAAGGTGCCGGCGGTGTCGAAGATGTTGACGATCAGAAACGCCAGGACGACGGAGAGCATGGAGACCTCTAGGGCGGCGGGAATATCCATTTGCAGGAAAGTGGGCGCGAGGCTTGGCGGCATGGAGAAAAATCCGCGCGTCTCGGTGACCCCGAGGGCGACGCCTAGAAAGGTGACCGCCAGCATGGCGATGATCATTGCCCCTGGAACCTTGCGGGCGCTTAAAGCCACCATAACCACGAAGCCGAGGCTAGCCAGCAGGGGCTCGGGCTTTGACAGGTCGCCCAGGGTCACCAGGGTGGCGGGATGATCGGCGACGATCCCGGCGTTCTCAAGGGCGATGATGGCCAGGAACAGTCCGATTCCCGCTGAAATAGCCATCTTCTGGGACATGGGGATGGCGTTGATGATCCACTGGCGCACCGGCAGCACGCTCAAGATCACGAACAAGACGCCGGAGACGAACACCGCCCCCAAGGCCGCCTGCCAGGAATAGCCCATGCCCAGCACCACGCCGTAGGTGAAGTAGGCGTTCAGCCCCATGCCGGGGGCCAGGGCTACCGGGTAATTGGCGTAAAGCCCCATGATCAGCGTGCCCAGCGCCGCCGCCAGGCAGGTTGCGGTGAACACCGCGCCTTTGTCCATGCCGGCAGCCGCCAGGATGGAGGGATTGACGAAGATAATATAGGCCATGGTCAGGAACGTGGTGGCTCCGGCCATGACCTCGGTTCTGACGCTGGTGTTGTTCTGGGACAGCTTGAAAAAGGCGTCGAATTTAGCTTGCAACGGTTTCCCTTCCCCTCATGAATATTGCTATTATTAACCTTAATGCACTATAATAATAACGTTATTTATTGAACTGATATCATGCCCCCCTTGATCCGTTCGACGCTCATTTTTTTGATTTACGCCGCAGTCTCCTTGGCTTTCGCCGCACCTTCCTGGGCCGGGCCGCGAGTGGATATCTCGGCCAAGGACTGCCGCCGCCTGGTTAAGTATGCGCCTTCGGGCGGCGTCGCCTACAAGCCGGGCGCCGACGTCAGGGGCAAAAAGGTCAAAAGCGCCGATCTGGGGGACAACCTCCGCATCACGGTTCCCGATGTCTTAAGCTTTCCCCTGGACATGGACCTCATCGATTACGGGATCACCAGTCTGACCTCCATCGGCGTCGTCACCTTTGACCTCCAGACGGGAAAGTTATTTTACAACGGCCAGCCCCTTTCCGGCGGCGCCGAGGTCGAGCTGGCCGCCAAATGCCGGAAGCTGTTATAGGCTCCATGGACAATTCTCCACGCTTTGCCTAAGTTCCCTTGAATTTAGTTAATTTCCCTTGACTGGATGGCCCATGCGCTTGTCCGTTTACTTCCTGCCTACCCTGAAGGAGACGCCCTCCGAGGCGAGCATTGTCTCGCACCGTCTGATGCTGCGCTCAGGAATGATTCGCCAGTCCAGCGCCGGCATTTACTCGTGGCTGCCCTTGGGTTTGCGCGTTCTCAAGAAGATCGAGCGTATCGTGCGCGAGGAGCAGGACCGGGCGGGCGCCCAGGAGGTTCTCATGCCCACCATCCAACCCGCCGACCTGTGGCGCGAAAGCGGCCGCTACGACGCCTACGGGCCGGAGATGCTGAGGATCAAGGACCGCCATGACCGCGATATGCTCTACGGCCCCACCAACGAGGAGCTGATTACCGAAATCCTCCGCGGCTCGGTGAAGAGCTACAAGGACCTGCCCAAGAACCTCTATCACATCCAGTGGAAGTTCCGCGACGAGGTCAGGCCCCGCTTCGGGATCATGCGCGGGCGCGAGTTCCTGATGAAGGACGCCTATTCATTCGATCTGGATTATGAAGGCGCCAAGCGCTCTTACAACAAAATGTTCGTAGCCTATTTGAGGACCTTCGAGAGAATGGGACTGAAGGCCATCCCGATGAAGGCGGACAGCGGACCCATCGGCGGCGATTTGAGCCACGAGTTCGTTATACTCGCCGACACCGGCGAAAGCGAGGTCGCCTGCCACAAGGATTTTCTCGACAACGATTGGCTCAAGGACGTGGATATCGACGGCGGCCTTCAACCCACCGTCGACGCTTTCACCGAAAAGTACGCGGCCACCGACGGCGAGCGCGATGCGGCCAAGGAAAAAGAATTGGGCGGCGATCTAGTGACGGCGCGGGGCATCGAAGTGGGCCATATCTTCTATTTCGGAACCAAGTATTCCGAGGCCATGAATTGCCGCGTGATGGGGCCGGACGGCGGGGAGGCCGCCTTGGAGATGGGCTCCTACGGCATCGGCGTCTCCCGTCTTGTGGGCGCCGTCATCGAGGCCTTCCATGACGATGACGGTATTATCTGGCCTGAAAGCGTGGCGCCCTTCAAGGTGGGGCTGATCAACCTCAAGGTCGGCGACGCCGAATGCGACAAGTCCTGCGAGAATATCTACGCCATGCTTCAAGATCACGGCGTCGAGGTTCTTTACGATGACCGCGAGGAGCGGGCAGGGGCGAAATTCGCCGACATGGACCTGATCGGCCTGCCCTGGCAGTTGGTGGTCGGTCCCCGCGGCCTCAAGCAGGGCGTGGTGGAGGTGAAGTTCAGCGACCACAAGGCCAATACCCGCGCCAAGGAGGAGCTTCCCCTGGAAGCCGCCCTCAAGAGGATCATGGTTTAACATGTTTTCCTCCTTTGAATGGATGATGGCCATGCGTTACCTGAGGGCGCGCCGTCAGGAGGGTTTTATCTCCATCATCGCCTGGTTCTCGCTGCTGGGCATCGCCCTTGGGGTGGCGACGTTGATCATCGTCATGTCGGTGATGAACGGCTTTCGCGAGGAGTTGATGAGCCGCATCCTCGGCCTCAACGGGCACCTCAGCGTCTACGGCCAGGAAAAGAACGTCACTGATTTCGATTCCATGGCGGCCAAGGTCAAGGCCACGCCCGGCGTCGTCAGCGTCACTCCCATCGTCGAGGGGCAAGTGATGGCCACCGGCAACGCCGTCTCATCCGGCGCCTTGGTTCGGGGCTTGCGGCCCGCCGACTTGACCGGGCGCGCCATCGTCGCTGAAAACATCGAGACCGGGTCTCTTAAGGACTTCACGGGCGACGGGGTGGTCATCGGCGCCCGCCTCGCCGAGCGGCTTGGCCTTTATGTGGGCAGAAAAATCTCCCTGATTTCGCCCAAGGGCAACATTACCGTTTTCGGCACGGCGCCGCGCATCCGCGCCTATCCCATCGTCGCCACCTTCAAAATTGGCATGTTCGAGTACGACTCAAGCTTCGTCTACATGCCGCTGAAGGCGGCCCAGATCTATTTCCGCATGCCCGGCGCGGTGACCAACCTGGAAGTATTCGTGGACAATCCCGATAACGCCGAAAAGATCGGCGCCGACATCCTGACGGCGCTTAAGGGCGCCGGGCGCATCCATGACTGGCGGCAGGTGAACGCCAGCTTCTTCAACGCCATCCAGGTGGAACGCAACGTCATGTTCCTGATCCTCACCCTGATCATCGTGGTCGCCGCCTTCAACATCATCTCGAGCATGATCATGCTGGTGAAGGACAAGGGCAAGGACATCGCCATCCTGCGCACCATGGGGGCGACCCGGGGCGCTATCATGCGCATCTTTTTCCTTAGCGGGGCCAGCGTCGGCGTCATCGGCACCACCGCCGGTTTTGTCCTCGGTCTGTCGTTTTCCCAGAACATCGAGACCATCCGCCAGTGGATTCAAGGCTTGACCGGGACCGAGTTGTTCGCGGCCGAAATCTACTTCCTGTCCCAACTTCCCGCCGTGGTCGATCCCGCCGAGGTCACGACCGTGGTGTTGATGGGGCTGGGGCTGTCGTTCCTGGCGACCTTGTATCCTTCGTGGCGGGCGGCCCGCATCGATCCCGCCGAGGCGCTTCGTTATGAGTGAACCGGCGCTTGAGCTTAGCGGCGTCGTCCGCACCTTCCAGCAAGGCCGAACGGTCTTGGAGGTGCTGCGCGGCGCCGATCTGAATGTGGCGAAGGGCCAGATCGTCGCACTGGTCGGCCCCTCGGGCTCGGGCAAGTCGACCCTGTTGCACATCGCCGGGCTGCTGGAGAAGGCCGACGCCGGGGAGGTGACGGTGTGCGGCGAAATAGGCTCCACCCTCGGCGACAACCACAGGACCCGCATCCGCCGCCAAAAAATCGGCTTCGTCTATCAGTATCACCATCTGTTGCCTGAGTTCTCGGCCCTTGAGAACATCATGGTTCCCCAGATCATCGCCGGCCTGTCCCGCGCCGAAGCCTGGGACAGGTCGGAAAAATTGCTGAACTGGCTGGGACTTATGGACCGCGCCACCCACCGCCCGGCCAGACTTTCCGGCGGCGAGCAGCAACGCGTCGCCATCGCCCGGGCGCTGGCCAACTCGCCCTACCTGCTGCTCGCCGATGAGCCCACCGGCAACCTGGACCCGGAGACCGCCCACGGCGTTTTCGAGATGCTGCTGAAACTGGTGCGCGGGGCCGGCCTCGCCGCCCTCATCGCCACCCACAACCCCGACTTGGCCTCGCGCATGGACCGCATCGTGCGCTTGGAGGACGGGCGCCTGTTGGAGGGGTGAGGGATCATCCTTCTTTTTTCTTTTCCATCGCCCCTATGATCGAACAGCCTTCCAAGCCTCCTTGCCCTGGGCAGGCGGCAATGACTTCCTTCAAGGCTTCCCTGATCCTTGTCAGAGCCTCAACCTTGCGGTCGACGTCGGCCAATTTGGCGGCGGCCCGTTGGTGGATGTCGCCGCAGTCGGTTCCCGGCGTCGTCCTCAGATCCAGCAGTTCCTCGATTTCCGTCAACGAGAAACCGAGTTCCTGGGCCTGACGGATGAAGCGGATTCTTTGTACGGTTTCGTTTGTGTAGGTTCGGTATCCGCCGCCGAGAGGTTTAAGAGGTTGTTCGATCAGCCCCTTGCGTTCGTAAAAACGGATTGTCTCGACGCCTACTCCTGCTTGCTGAGCGGCCTTGCTAATCGTTAGCGGTTCCACTTCTCCTCTCCCTTTACGACCCATTTCTGAATACGGTTGTTGCCGAAATCGGCGGCGAAAACCGTGCCGTCGTCGGCGACAGCGACGGCTGTTACATAGGAAAACCGCCCTGGGCCGCTCCCTTTCGAGCCGAAGGCGGTGAGAAAGGCTCCATCCGGGGTGAATTTCTGGATTCGATTGTTATAGAAGTCGGCGACAAAAACAGCCCCTCTTGAATCAATGGCCAGGCTCGTCACCGTGGCGAACCAGCCCCTGAACGGGCCGAAAATATTGATGGCGAAGGGCCCCCCCCACTTAGTGGAGAACCTTCCATCGGGGGTGAACGCCTGGACCCTGTCGTTATATCCATCGCCGATATAAAGGGTTCCGTCAGCCGCCAGCGCGACGTCGGTCGGATAATTGAACTCGCCTGAGCCAATGCCGACCTTGCCCGTCGTCCCCCATTGGCGGATGAAGGTCCCGTCGGCTTTAAGTTGCTGGATTCTCTGATTATAGAAGTCGGCGACGTAGAGATCGCCGTTGGCGGCCACGGCGATTCCCCCCGGGGCCTTGAACTGGCCCGGGCCGGAACCGGAGCCGCCGATGATCCTTCGTAATGCGCCGTCCAGTCCGAAGACCTGTATGCGGTCGTTCCAGTACCCGGCCACGTAAAGCTCGCCCTTGGCGATCCTGAGATTCATGGGACGTTTCAGATCGCTCGGTTTTTCCCCCGGCTGTCCGAATTGGCGCTTGAAGCCGCCGTTATAATCGAAGACTTGTATCCGGCCGTTCCGGGAATCGGCGACGAAGACCTCATCGTTCGTGACGGCAAGACCCGTCGGGTCATTGAACCGGCCGGGACCGCTTCCCTTGCCGCCCCAGGCCATAACGAATTCATAGCCCGGCTCCTTGGCGCTCGGAACGAACGCCAGCCATCCGGCGGCAACGGCTATGACAAGAAAAATGGAAATTCCGGCAAGGAATTTAATGGCAAAGCGTTTCATCTTTTTCCCGCTGCTAAAACTGGTACTTGGTCGTCAGCTTGAATCGGTAATCGGATGTCGGTTGGCTACCGTTGAGATTCTCGGCAATCGGAATCTGCACCCCCGCGGTGACCGCAAAGACGCGGTAGGTCCAGAAAATTCCAGGCGAGATGAACAGCTCCCAGCCGCCCGTGTCGGCGACATCTGCGCCGTTGAGCGTATTGCGTCCGGCGTTTTCCCAGTTGAGCTCGAGGAACAGAACCGTGTCGGGCTCCTTATAACCCGTCAGAACCGGACGGACGCCGCCGACGATGTCGAGAAACGCCTTATCGCCCTTTTCCAAACCGCCGCCGCCTTCGGTGTTAAGCCGGTATCTGGCCGCCGTATTGTAATACCAGCGCCGCGATTCCAAGCCGTGCAGCAGGCCGCCGACGAA
>CAJXGZ010000121.1 GCA_913053795.1 uncultured Rhodospirillales bacterium
GTTGCGTCCAATCGATTCTAATCACGCCGTCACTCCCGCGAAGGCGGGAGTCCAGTCCTGGATTTCCGCGTGATTACTGGATTCCCGCCTTCGCGGGAATGACGATGAGGGGCGGGAATGACGATGAAGGGCGAAGTTAGGAGAATATCGAAATGATCGACAAATGGGACCGCAGATTCCTGGAGCTGGCCAAGCATATTTCCACGTGGTCCAAGGATCCCTCAACCAAGGTGGGGGCGGTGATCGCCGAAGCTGACAGCAAGCGCGTCGTCTCCTTGGGCTTCAACGGCTTTCCGGCTGGCGTCGAGGACTCCGAGGACCGCCTGGGCGACCGCGCCGTCAAGTACGAGATGGTGGTCCACGCCGAACAAAACGCCCTTCTGTTCGCCGGAGATCGCGCCAAGGGATGCGTCCTCTACGTCACCCCTCTGGCCCCCTGCGCCCGCTGCGCGGTGATCATCATCCAGGCCGGAATTTCGCGTATTGTGTCGCCCAAGCCCGACTTCGAACAGGAAAAATGGGGCGAGCAGGCTAAAATCTCCGACGCCTTGTTCCGCGAGGCGGGCCTGATCATGGACTACGGAGAAGAATGAAAATAATCGTTCTGGGGGCCGGCGTGATCGGCGTCTCCACCGCCTACTACCTTGCAAAGCGCGGCCATGAGGTCGCCGTGATCGACCGCCAATCCGGCCCCGGGCTTGAGACCAGCTTCGCCAACGGCGGCCAGATTTCAGCCGGTTTCGCCGAGCCCTGGGCGACCCCCGGAACCCCCTTTCAAGCCTTGAAGTGGCTGGGTCGAAGCGACGCCCCCTTGTTGTTCCGCCTGCGCGCCGATCCCGCCCTGTGGTCGTGGAGTCTCCGCTTCCTCGCCAACTGCCTGCCCGGACGGTCGCGCCTTAACGCCCGGCGCATGCTTCGGGTGTCCCTTTACAGCCGCCAAGCCTTGGCTGAATTGAGAGAGGAAACCGCCATCCAATACGATCAGATCAGCAAGGGAATCCTTCATCTCTACGAGTCGCATCAGGAATTTGAGCGCGCCCTGAAGCGGACCGGCTTGACGCCGGGACTTGCATCTGGGTTGGACGCAAAGGGCTGCGTCGCCCTTGAGCCGGCCCTGGCGGCGGCCGAGGCGGCCCTTGCCGGCGGCATTCACATTGCCGAAGACGAAAGCGGCGACGCCCATGTCTTTACGGCGCGCCTTGCTGAAATTTGCGCCGATCTTGGCGTTGAATTTCGCTACGGCGCCGCCATCAAGCGCATCGACGCCGAGGGCGGGGAAATTTCCGGCGTCGAGACCGGCAAGGGAAGGTGGTCAGCGGACGCCTACGTGCTGGCGCTGGGCAGCTACAGCCCGCTTCTGGCCAAGCCTCTGGGGCTCAGGCTTCCCATTTATCCGGCCAAGGGATACTCGGCCACAATCACCATCGAAGCTCCTGAAAAGGCGCCCAGTATCAGCCTCACCCAGGACCAATTGAAATTGGTCTACAGCCGATTGGGAAACCGCTTGCGGGTGGCGGGAACGGCGGAATTCACGGGCTATGACGACTCCATAAACGAGCCCCGGGCGCGGGTCATCGTCGATGCGGCGCTGAAGCTTTTCCCCGGCTGCGGAGACGGCGAAAAGGCGGTTCTATGGGCGGGCCTGCGCCCCAAGACGCCGGACAGCGCCCCCATCATCGGCGCCACCAAATACCCCAACCTTTTTCTCAACACCGGCCACGGGACGCTGGGCTGGACCATGGCCTGCGGCTCGAGCCGCGCCCTGGCCGACCTGATCAGCGGCGGCCAACCCGAAATCGACATGAACGGCCTCGGCCTGGAGCGTTTTTTATAAATAAGGAGACCCTCAGACAATGAATCGCAACGACATTCAGGTGATCAAGAAAACAACCCCCTTCCAGGGGTACTTCCGCATCGATCATTACCGCATGAAGCACCGCTTGTTCGAAGGCGGATGGAGCGCGGAGATGTCGCGCGAAGTGTTCGAGCGCGGCCACGCCGTCACTGTTGCCCTTTACGACCCCGATCTGGACAAGCTGGTTTTGATCGAGCAGTTCCGTCCCGGCGCCATGGCCGCCATCGCCTCGCCCTGGTTCGCGGACGACGCCTCGCCGTGGCTGATCGAGACCGTCGCCGGGATCATCGACCAAGGCGAAACCCCCGAAATTGTGGCGCGGCGCGAAGCCATGGAGGAAGCCAACTGTGAAATCAAGGAGATCATCCCGGTTTGCCAGTACTTTGTCAGTCCCGGCGGCTCTTCGGAGTCGATTTTTGTCTTTTGCGGCCGCGTCGACGCCTCAAGCGCCGGCGGCGTCCACGGATTGGAGGCGGAACACGAGAACCTGCGGGTTTTTACGGTTTCGCCCGCGCAAACCTTCCAATGGCTTGATTCAGGAAAAATCAGCAACGCCATGACCATGATCGCCCTCAATTGGTTCAGGCTGAACCATCAAAAAGTCCGCGATATATGGCTGGACGCTTGATCTCAGCATGGCCAAAAGTTACTTTAAGGGACTTGTCTTTGACCTGGGGGGCTCCATGGGCATTCGCGACGGCTTTCTTGAAACCATCGGCAATACGCCGTTGATCCGGCTTAAGCTTGCTTCGGAAGCCACCGGCTGCAATATCCTGGGCAAGGCCGAATTCACCAATCCCGGCAGTTCGGTCAAGGACCGCGCGGCGCTCTATATCGTGCGCGACGCCGAGGAAAAGGGCGAACTCAGGCCCGGCGGCGTTATCGTCGAGGGCACCGCCGGCAACACCGGCATCGGCCTGGTCCTGGTGGGCAACGCGCTGGGCTACCGTAGCGTCATCGTCATTCCCGACACCCAAAGCCAGGAAAAGAAGGATATGCTGCGCCTGTGCGGCGCCGATCTGCGCGAAGTCCCGGCCGTTCCCTACAAGGACCCCAACAACTACGTCCACTACTCCGGGCGCCTGGCGGCTGAGTTGAACGAAAGCGAAGCCAACGGCGCCATCTGGGCCAACCAGTTCGACAACGTCGCCAACCGGCGCGCCCACTATGAAACCACGGGTCCGGAAATCTGGGAGCAGACGGAAGGCAAGGTGGACGGCTTTATCTGCTCGGTCGGCACCGGCGGAACCCTCGCCGGCGTCGCCATGGCTCTCAAGGAGCGCAACAAGGACATCAAAATCGGCTTGGCCGACCCGATGGGGGCGTCGCTTTACAATTACTACAAGCACGGCGAGCTGAAGGCCGAGGGAACGTCCATCACCGAAGGCATCGGACAGGGCCGCATCACCGCCAACCTGGAGGGGTTGGAAGTCGACGAGCCCTACCAAATCCCCGACGCGGAATCCTTACCCATCATTTTCGATCTGCTGAAAAAGGAAGGCCTGTGCCTTGGCGGCTCCAGCGGCGTCAACGTCGCCGGCGCCATCCGCCTGGCCAAGGCGCTGGGTCCCGGCCACACCATCGTCACCATCCTCGGCGATTTCGGCGCCCGCTACATGAGCAAGCTGTTCAACCCCGCGTTCCTGCGCCAAAAAGGCCTGCCGGTTCCGGACTGGCTGGAGTAAGCTTAATAAATCTATTTCCAAACCTAATTATCATTTTTCCGCTTGGAATTAATTGATCGGCAAAAGAAATGAGAGTTCTAAGGTTAAGCCTCGAAAACTGGCGGAATTTCAGAAAAGTGGATGTGCCCCTACAACAAAGGGTCTTCATCGCCGGTCCCAACGCCTCGGGGAAATCAAACCTCCTGGATGCCATTCGTTTCCTACAAGACATTGGCGGCGGTTTCGAGGACGCTGTTTCCAAACGAGGGGGCGTTTCAAAAATTCGTTGTCTAACGGCCAGACGCTATTCTGATATTGTCATTGAAATTGACCTTGGTCTCGATTCCGAGAATCCCGATTGGAAATATAAAATTGCATTCAGCCAGGACAACCAAAGCATCCCCATTTTGAAAGAGGAAACAGTATTCCATAAGGGTGAAAAGGTCATTTCACGACCAGATGAAAAAGACAAGGAAGACAAGAAAAGATTAACGCAAACTCACCTTCAACAAGTCAGCGCCAATCAAAAATTCAGGGAAATCGCCGATTTCCTGAACTCGGTCAGATACCTTCATGTGGTTCCACAAATCATACGTGATCCGGATAGATTCAGCACCCGATTAGACCGGGAACGTGATCCTTTCGGCGGGGATTTCCTCGAACAAATCGCAAAGACCCCGAATAAGATCCAATTATCGAGATTAAAGAAAATAAAGAACGCCTTGAAGGTCGCCGTTCCTCAACTGGGTGATCTGAAACTTGAGAGGGATGAACATCTTGGAACACCTCACCTATCCGGACTTTTTGAACATTGGCATCCTAATGCAGGCTGGCAAAGGGAAGATCAATTTTCAGACGGAACCCTTCGTCTTATGGGGCTTCTCTGGGCGGTTCTGGATGGAAAAGGGCCGCTTCTTCTTGAGGAGCCGGAGCTTTCGCTTCACCTCGCTGTTGTCCAACACATCCCAAGCATGCTCTGGAAAGCGACTCGCAAATCTCGCCGTCAAATTTTCATTACAACCCATTCTTTCGACCTTTTGAGCGATAAAGGCATAGCGGCCGATGAAACCTTATTGCTTCAACCAGACCGCGAGGGAACAAAAGTAACATTGGCAATCGATGACCATCAAATCGCTTCCCTGCTGGAAGCGGGAATTTCAATTGCCGAAGCGGCCCTACCAAAAGTCGCTCCAAAACGACCGGATCAGTTTGTTTTGTTTGGAAATCCTTAAGTGCCCCTACCCATCACCGCGGCAACGGAAGGATATCCAGACGAGGTCGTCGTTCACTCGCTTTGCCGTTTTTTAGGAATTGAAGCTGGAACCATTTATAACTGTGGCGGCAAGTCAAATCTTGATAAAAAGATTCATGGTTACAATCAAGCCGCCAAAAGTTGGTATTGGCTGGTGCTGCGTGATCTTGATCATGATGCTGACTGCGCCCCAACTTTGCTTAACCACCTGCTTCCAATACCTGAAAAAATGATGCTGCTACGCATCGTGGTTCGGGAAATTGAATCCTGGCTTCTTGGAGATCGTGAGCGATTCAGCCAATTCATTGGCGTGAGTGAAAATTCTGTTCCTTCTGAACCGGAAATGTTGGCCGATCCAAAAGGCAAAGTGATTCAACTTGCCAAGAGGTCACGCAAACGAAATATCCGAGAAAGCATGACTCCTCGCGAAGGCAGTGGCGCCAAAGTGGGTCCTGCTTACGCTTCCTGTCTTGCGGAATTCGCTGATAATCATTGGCGTCCGGAAGTGGCGGCCTTATCTTGTGACAGCTTGAAACGGTGCCTGGACAGAATGAGAGAATGGACTGAGATCGCTTAAAATGCCCTCCAAACCCGGCAAGTTGGAGATGATCATCACCTGTCTGGAGATGACCGGGGCCTTATCCAGAACACTATTTTTTCACGCTTAATTGGGCTAGGCCATTGGCATGGATTATTTCGTACAGCAGTTGATCAACGGACTGACGCTGGGAGCCGTCTACGGGCTCATCGCCATCGGCTACACCCTGGTTTACGGCATTATCGGCATGATCAATTTCGCCCACGGCGAAATCTTCATGATCAGCGCCTTCATCTCCCTGATCACTTTCCTGGTCTTGGGGGCCTTCGGAATCACCTGGGCGCCGCTGGCCTTGGTCATCGCACTGCTGTTCACCATGGCGCTGACCCCGATCTACGGCTGGGCGCTGGAGCGCATGGCCTACCGCCCTTTAAGGGGCTCGCCAAGGCTGGCCGCCCTGATCACCGCCATCGGCATGTCAATTTTTCTACAGAACTACGTGCAACTGCTGCAAGGCGCCCGCATCAAGCCCATGCAGCCGGTGATCACCGGCGGATTCGAGTTGATGAAAACCAGCGGCTTCGGCGTCACCTTGAGCTACCTGCAAATCATCATCATCGTGCTGACCTTCTTCCTGATGGCGGCGTTTTCGCTAATTATTTCGCGCACTTCCCTGGGCCGGGCCCAGCGCGCTTGCGAGCAGGACATGACCATGGCCGGGCTTTTGGGCGTCAACGTTGACCGGACCATCTCACTGACCTTCGTCATGGGCGCCGCCTTGGCCTCGGTGGCCGGTTTGATCTTCCTGCTTAATTACGGGGTGATAGACTTCTATATCGGCTTCCTGGCGGGCATAAAAGCCTTCACGGCAGCGGTTCTGGGCGGCATCGGCTCCTTGCCCGGAGCCATGATCGGCGGCCTCCTGATCGGCCTCATCGAGGTCTTCTGGTCGGGCTATTTCAGCATCGAGTACAAGGACGTGGCCACCTTTTCCATCCTGGTTCTGGTGCTGATCTTCCGTCCCACCGGGCTGTTGGGCAAGCCGGACATCGAGAAAGTGTGATGCCCAGGGCAATACTAGGGGCGATCCTCAAGGAAGCTGGACTGACCGCCCTGGTGGTTTTCGGCTTGGCCTTTGGATTGGTCGCCTTCCATGCGAAAGACGCTCCGCAAGGCTTTGAAATCGTTATGCGTTTCGACGACGCTTTCATGGCCGCCGCGCTCGCCTTCCTGGGCCGCGCCGTGCTTGTCCTGCTGCGCCGGGGAAAGGCGTCCGCGGCCTTCTTTCTCAGCGCCTCCCTATGCGCCGCCATCGCCATCGGCATGATCGGCGGAGTCGCGTGGCTGCGGCCCTTCGAGGCTCCGGTGGTCAATGGAATGGTGGTCATCATGAGCGCCGTCCTGGCCGCCCGCGCCGCATGGCGGCTGCGCCACGCCGGCGCTTCATTGGAGACCATCGAGGAACGCGATAAAGCCATGGACGCGGTTTCGGCCAGGGTGCAAAGGGCCGCCGTTTTCCTGGGCCCCCTGCTCGTCGCCATCGCCGTGATCCTGCCTTTCCTGCCCTTTGTCGACCGCAGATTGCTGGACATCGGCATCCTTGTGATCACCTACATCATGCTCGGCTGGGGGCTCAACATCGTGGTCGGGCTGGCCGGCATCCTCGACCTGGGGTACGTCGCGTTCTTTGCCGTTGGCGGTTACGCCACCGCCGTTCTCACCGCCCCTAATCCAGGCGACTCTTGGCCCGCTTGGCTGCCGCACCTCCCATGGTGGGCGGCGCTGCTCGTAACGGTGGTTCTCGCCGCCATCGT
>CAJXGZ010000122.1 GCA_913053795.1 uncultured Rhodospirillales bacterium
CGCCTCGACGACGCCGCCGACGCTGGAGTCGAAGTCGTCGGCCATCTTGCTCATCAGCGCCTTCTTCTCCTTGGCGGAGCGGAGTTCCTGTTCCTCCTGCTCGGCCTCCATCTGCTTGACGCGGATGGCGTTGTCCTTGAACACCTGGACGGCGGTCGCCATCTCGCCGATTTCGTCACCGCGGCCCTGGGCCGGAATTTCGGTCTCAAGGTCGCCTTCCGCCAGCCGCCCCATGGCCCCGGTCATGACGATAACCGGCTTGGAAATGCCGTTGCCGATGACGAAGGCCAGCGCCAGACCGACGGCAAAGCCGACGAGGGCGGCCACTATCATCTCGATTTCCGCCATCTCGATCGCCTCCACCGTATCGTCGCGGATCTTCTCCTCGATCTCGGCGATTTCGTTCTGCAGGTTTTCGGCGTCTTTTGCGATCTCCCGCGCCGCCTCGGCCATCTCGCCGTCCACCAGTTGGCGCAGCTCGGCCTCGTCCTCGTGGGTCATTTCGAAGGCGGCCTCGTATTTTTTGAACTGCTCGGTTATCTCCTGGTGCAGTTTCTTCTCGAGGTCGGTGCGGACCGCCTTGCCGAGGGCTTGGAGGGCGGTCTCGAATTCCTTGAACTCGCGCTGCGTCTTGGGGCCGAAGGAATCGTCCTGGCGGCCGATCAGGATGTTGGCGTAGAGCCGGGCCAGAATGGCGCGCTCACGCGCCGCCGAGGCGAGGATGATGGCGTCCGAGTTGCCCTCGGCGGCCGACGCCTTGATGATGGCGTCCAGATCCTCAACGACCTTGATGCCGGCCGGCTCCAGCTCCTCGCGGACCAGTTTCCCGAACTCACGCTCCAGAACCTCGGCCTTGGCGAAGTCCTTAGCGTAGAGGGCCAAGGCCTCCTGGAGGCGTTTCATCTCCTCACGGTGCTCAGCCTTCTTCAGACGCTTCAAGGCCTTTTCCATTATTGGCTCGAGCCCCTTGGTCAATTCTTGGACTTTCTCGGCGTCCTTCTCGTCGCCGGTCCGGATGAATTCGCGGGCGTAGGTTTGAAGTTTCAGAAATTCGGACTCGATGTGGCTAACCAGCGCCGACACCTCGACGTTCTCGGCGTATTCGTCGACATCGTGTCCGACACGAACGAAACCGAAGTAGCCGAAGCCCCCGACTACGGCCAGCACCGCCAGCACCGCCATAAACCCCAGCAGAACCCTGGTCCTGACCTTGGCGTTGCCCATGAAATCAGCCATTTTGGTTGCGCTCATTGTCACCTCCCCTTAAATGTCGACTCCTCAATAAAATTCAAAAAATCCGCAAGCGCCTGAGTTATTTTTTCACAAGTTTTTTTACAAGCAATTGCCTCCGCCCCAGAGGCTTCACCGGGCGGGCGTTGTTGGGAAAGATGCTGGAGAACCGGTCTATTTGGGCGCCCGACATTTCAACCGGGGTGCGGAACATGGTCCAGATCACCTTTTGGGAACATGGCGGAGTGGTCAACGAGCCCCGATAACGGAAAAAACTCTTGTTATTGGGAAGCAGATTGATGGGCGATACGACGCCGCCGCTGGCTTCGCCCTTTGCACGCGGCATAATGCTCCAGACAGGGGCAAGAGCGTTGTTTTTCGCTCCCCTTTTTGCGAGAACGCCTAGAACGGCCAACGCGCCGTCGTTCGCGGCATGGACAAAATGAACTTCAAGTTCGTACGCCTTGCCGGAGACAAGATGCTCGCTCTTGTGATGGAAGTGATACTGCAGCAAGTTGAAACGCTTTCCATCCAGCGTGATATAGCTGCCCGGATCCACATTGACCTGAATGGTGTGTCCGTTGTTGATCACGTTCAGGGAAGTTGAGCGATAGTTGATGCGTATCTTGCCGACATCCGCGCCAATGCCGTCCTTAAGATCAATAGGCGATTGCTGTACGCCCACACCGCAGACCAGATAAGCCGGCGACAGATCACCCCATTTTTCCGGGCCTTCATCCCCCTCGTACGACCAGTGGGGCAGTTCCCCGCCATGTTCTTTCTTGGCGGGGGAGGCGTCTTCTTTCTTGGCGGGGGAGGCGTCGCCGTCACGCAGTTCGGACGCTGAAACCTGGTTTGATCCCATGAGGACGGCGCAGACCAACAACGAACCAGCGAGATATTCAACTGTTCTCAAGCGCATGACCTTACATCTCCCTTTGGTAATAACCGCAATAATTCTAATAAATAAATTAAACTAAAAAATGCGGATACGACCCGTCACGGGCCTTTGCATTACACCGATAAAGCGAACCCATGGCGCCCCCCTTGGAAACCCGTCAATTCCGAATGCAGCCGCGTTTTCCGCAACTCGCGGCTGAAATTAAGAGAGAGAGGAAGGGGGGGAGAGAGCAACAAAGTTACCAAAAACGCGGTCAAGGAAACTGCGGACGTCGCTCCTAATCCAATAAGGTCGCGAGCCCAGCATCGCTCTTGATGAAAACATATTATTGAAAACATATTCCCCCCAAGGCTTTATACTACGAAAAAGAAAAATTTTAAAATAGATTTCAATCCTTTCCATTAAAATCTCCATCAAACTCGGATAGTAGCCCCCTTTCCCCGCGTTCAAATTCTCCTTTTCATTCCATAACCTTAGCATGACGTAATCACGCTAAAGTTATCTGGACCCTACCTATTTTGTATATGCTGACCCTATACTTATGTATTATACAATAATCCTGGGTGGTTTCGTATATGCAAGACGACCGCACAAGCACCGCATCCCGCTCCCATGCTTGAGGGCGGGACGGAAGCGATTTCATGGGGGAAAAAACAGATGTTTGCATTCTTGGAAAACGCCAAGATCGGCGCTCGCATTTCGCTAGCCCTGGTTTTGCCGATCGTCGGCCTTATTGCCTTTTCCGGCTTTTTAGTGGTCGAAAAACAACAAGTCGCCTCGGATATGGGAGGCATTCAGGAACTGGCGGACCTTGCTCCGGTGATCAGCGCCCTGGTCCATGAATTACAGAAGGAACGCGGCGCCTCCGCCGTTTTCATCGGCTCCAATGGAGAAAAATTCGTCAAGGAGATTCCCGACCAGAAAACAGAAACCAACAAAAAACGAAGCGCATTGGCCGACGCCTTAAAAGCCTTCGACGCCGCGTCCTTCGGCTCCAATCTGGCCAGCAAGGTGAAGACCGCTGAAAGCGCCGTGTCCGGGCTCGACGGCAAACGCAACCAGATATCCAGCCTGTCGATTACCGTGCCGGAGATGGCCGCATACTACACCCCCACCATCGCCAAGCTGCTCAGCATCGTCGAGGAAATGACCGTGCTCAGCACCAACGCCCAGGTCACCGAGGCCATTACCGCCTACACCTCCTTCCTTCAGGGCAAAGAGCGCACCGGCATCGAACGCGCCATGGGCGGCGCCGGCTTCGGCGCCGGCGAATTCAAACCGGCGATTTACCAGAAATTTATCTCGCTGATCGCTCAGCAGGAAATCTACTTTAGCATTTTCGACATCAACGCCACTGAAGAGCAGCAAGCGTTTTTGAAAAACACCCTGGTCGGCCCCGATGTGGACGACGTCAACCGCATGCGCAAGATCGCCATCGACAGCCCCCAGACGAAAAACCTCGAAGGCGTAACAGGGCCTTACTGGTTCGCCACCATCACCAAGAAGATCAACCTGCTGAAAAAGGTGGAGGACAAGATCGCCACCGACCTCAAGAACCTGGCGGGGGGCATGCAGAGCGGCGCCCAATCGACATTTTCCATTCTCCTGGCCGTCACCGTGGCGCTTTTGGCCGTCACCGTCGTCCTGGTGGTGGTGATCGTGCGCGGCATCACCGGACCGCTCAGCGGCATGACCCACGCCATGAGCACCCTCGCCGATGGCGACAAGACCATTGAGATCGAAGGCGCCGAGCGGGGCGACGAGTTCGGCGCCATGGCGAAGGCGGTTCAGGTCTTCAAGGACAACATGATCGCGGCCGACAAAGCGCGGGAGGAGCAGAAAAAAGAGCAAGACGCCCGCGAACAGCGCGCCAAGCGCCTCGAAGAACTGACCCAGGACTTCGACAAGGTCGCCACCGAAATGCTCAGCTCGGTAACGTCTTCAGCGACCGAGATGGAATCCACGGCCACCTCCATGTCATCAATCTCCGAAGAAACGAATGTCCAGGCGGCGACGGTGGCGGCGGCCTCCGAACAGGCTTCGACCAACGTCCAGACGGTGGCCTCGGCGGCGGAGGAGCTGTCCAGCTCCATATCCGAGATCAGCCGCCAGGTGGCGCAGTCTTCCGAGATCGCCACGCAGGCGGTGGGCGACGCCAAGGAGACGGATGAAAAAATCCAGGGTCTCGCCATGGCCGCTCAAAAGATCGGCGAGGTGGTCGCCCTGATTACCGACATCGCCGACCAGACCAACCTGCTGGCCTTGAACGCCACCATCGAGGCGGCCAGGGCGGGAGACGCCGGCAAGGGCTTCGCGGTCGTCGCCTCCGAGGTCAAGAATCTGGCCAATCAGACGGCCAAGGCGACCGAGGAAATCGGCGCCCAGATCAAAAGCGTTCAGGACGCAACCCAAGAGGCGGTCGCCGCTATCCAGGGCATCGGCAAGACCATCGGCGAGATCGACGAGATTGGCGCTGCCATCGCGGCGGCGGTCGAGGAGCAAGGCGCCGCCACCCAGGAGATCGCCCGCAACGTCGAGCAGGCGGCGGCGGGAACCCAGGAGGTTTCCTCCAACATTACCGGCGTCACCGAAGCCGCCAGCCAGACCGGCGAAGCCGCCACTCAAGTCACCACCGCCGCCAAGGATCTTTCCTCTCAGGCGGAAACATTGCGCAGCCAGGTTGACAAGTTCCTGTCTGACGTCCGCGAGGCTTAGTGAATTAAAGGGGCCTGACCCCTTTAATTCTTTTTTTCATCCTCGCCTTTTGCTTGGGCGACCAGCCGGCGGCTTTGGCGGCTTGACCTGAGACGCCCGGCTTGTGAAGCCCCAGGTCCATGGCCTCCAGGCGGCGGAGTTCGTCGCGCAGGCGGGCGGCTTCCTCAAACTCCAGGTCGGCGGCCGCCGCGCGCATGCGCTTTTCCAGGTCCGCCGCGTGGGCCTTTAAATCCTTGTCCGCCATGTGGCCGTCGCCTGAGTTGACGGTGACGTAATCGGCCTCGTAAACCGAGCCCAGCACATCGGTGATGTGCGAGCGCACGGATTCAGGCGTGATGCCGTTGGCTGAGTTGTAGGCCTGCTGGCGTTCGCGCCGCCGATTGGTTTCGGCCAGTGCGTAGTCCAGCGAAGCGGTCATTTTGTCGGCGTAGAGGATCACTTGGCCGTCCACGTGGCGCGCGGCGCGGCCGATGGTTTGCACCAGCGAGGTCTTGGATCGTAAAAAACCCTCCTTGTCGGCGTCGAGGATGCACACCAGGGAGCATTCGGGAATGTCCAGCCCCTCGCGCAACAGGTTGATGCCCACCAACACGTCGAAGGCGCCCAGGCGCAAATCGCGGATAATCTCGATGCGCTCCAGCGTCTCGATGTCCGAATGCATGTAGCGCACGCGGACCCCGTGCTCGTGCAGGTATTCGGTCAACTCCTCGGCCATGCGCTTGGTGAGGGTGGTGACCAGAACCCGCTGGCCCTTGGCGGCGCGTTCCTTGACCTCGCCCATCAGGTCGTCCACCTGGGTCTCGACGGGCCGCACAATGCACAAGGGGTCGATGAGGCCGGTGGGCCGCACCACTTGCTCGATGAAGGCGCCGCCGGTGCGCTCCATCTCCCATGGGCCGGGGGTGGCGGAGACGAAAATGGTCTGGGGGCGCAGGGCCTCCCACTCCTCGAACTTCAGGGGACGGTTGTCGAGGCATGAGGGCAGGCGGAAGCCGAACTCGGCGAGGGTCGACTTGCGGTTGAAGTCGCCCCGGTACATGCCACCCAACTGGGGCACAGAGACATGGCTCTCATCAGCGATCATCAAGGCGTTTTCCGGCAGGTACTCGAACAGGGTGGGCGGCGCCTGGCCGGGCTTTCGGCCCGTCAGGTAGCGCGAATAGTTCTCGATGCCGCTGCAATGGCCCACCGTGTCCAGCATCTCCAGATCGAACGTGGTGCGCTCATGCAGCCGTTGCGCCTCCAGCAATTTGCCTTCGTTGGTGAGTTCCGCGATGCGGGCTTTTAGCTCCTGTTTGATCTTGGGGATCGCCTGCAACAGGGTGGGCCGGGGCGTCACGTAGTGGCTGTTGGGATAGACGGTGACCTGGTCCAGCTCCGCTATCTTCTCGCCGGTCAGCGGGTCGATCTCCAGGATGGCCTCCACCTGGTCGCCGAAGAGGGAGATGCGCCACGCCCGGTCCTCGCAGTGAGAGGGGAAAATCTCCACCACGTCGCCGCGCACGCGGAAGGTCCCGCGGCAGAAATCGGCGTCGTTGCGCATATACTGAAGATCGACGAAACGCTTGAGGATTTCGTTGCGCCGGTAGGTCTCGCCGGCCTCGATGATCTGCACCATCTGGGAATAGGTCTCCACCGAGCCGATGCCGTAGATGCACGAGACCGAGGCGACGATAATGACGTCGTTGCGCTCCAGGATGGCCCGCGTCGCCGAATGGCGCATGCGGTCGATCTGCTCGTTGATGGAGGCGTCTTTCTCGATGAAGGTGTCGGTGCGCGGAACGTAGGCCTCGGGCTGGTAGTAATCGTAGAAGGAAACGAAATACTCCACCGCGTTGCCAGGGAAAAAGCCCTTCATCTCGCCGTAGAGCTGCGCCGCCAGGGTCTTGTTGGGGGCCAGCACCAGGGTCGGCCGCTGAACCCGTTCGATCACATGGGCGATGGTGAAGGTCTTTCCCGAGCCGGTGACCCCCAGCAAAACCTGATCGCGCTCGCCCGCGGCGAGCCCCCTCGTCAACGCCTCGATGGCCTCGGGCTGATCGCCGGCGGGGTCGAAGTCCGACGCCAACTTGAACGCCGCGCCGCCGCTGACGGCGCGCCGTTTCTCGGGAACGAAGATTTCAGGGTTGGCAAGGGGACTGGGCATGGGACCTCAGGAACGCTCTAAAAGCATGTTTCCGCGACAATCCCCAAATTTTCCCCGTCATGGCCGGGCTTGGTCCACTGCTGTCCGGTTTAACTT
>CAJXGZ010000123.1 GCA_913053795.1 uncultured Rhodospirillales bacterium
CCGCCGGTTCACACGATCGGCGGGGCACGGCGTGGCCGAGCTGGTGATCGTGGTTTTCACAACTTTCCCCCGAACCGCGCCCGCTCAAGCCGTCATGATGACAGGCCAGGCGCACTCTCCTGTATAGGTCCACGTGATACATCTCCCCGCCCTCCGTTCGCTTCGAACAAAAGGCGTTAAAATGGCGGAGTTTTACTCCGCGACAATCAGATTATCTGACCGTTTCCGTGGACCAGTATTGCTCCGGGATTTACAAAAGCCTGACCGCCTACCGCGACTGGCGCCAACGGCATCCCGAGAGCAAACTGGGCCGTGATAATGCCGATCTCATCGCTTAAAACGGCTTCTTAACAATCGACTATGTAGTGGTTATTGCTCAAGTTTTAGATTCCGGAACACGGCGCATTATCCCTATGACCAAGGTTTCAGTAGTATCCTTTTTCCTATAGAGCGGAATCACGGCCTCAAGATTCCACGATCCGTCCTTCATGAGCTCGGACGTTTGGCGTATAAATACCTTTTGCATGTATTCAAAGTCAGCGCATTCTTCTTCTTCATATCCTACCGGCATCACAAGCAAGGGTATCGGCAGTTCGTATAACTTCTCCGACGTTTCATGCCACTCCACCCAAGTAAACAATACCTCGCTCAGATGATTGTTACCACTTTTACTAGACTGGTGCATTCGCCAAACTTTATATTCAGATAGAGTTTCATCGTTATATGGATCGATAGGCTGGCACTCAGGAAGCATGTACAAGAAACTGGTCAACATACGTGAAACTGAGGGGTTTGGTAATTCCTTGGGATGGTCTTTGGTTCCAGGGGTGACCTTATCATATGCATTTTTACTGCATCGGGTATCGATCTCAAGCAACAAGAAATCTCCTGGTTCCGTGACATTGGTGACGCCCTCAATAAACTGCTTGCGTTCTTCGTCGGTAACGGCTGGATAGGTATTTCCAAGCAACATGAACAGGTTGCGTGTATTCGGTCGACGGTTCAGTTCGGTTTTCAGTTTGGCAATGTCCCGAAAGCTGCAGAAGCAGGCCTGTACCTCAATCTGCTCCAGCAGCGTGTGAAAACTCGCCTGTTGCTCTTTACTATTGATGACCTTCATGAATGGCGCAATCCCCGTCTCACAGCAATCACCGGTCGCGCTGAACAGTTCCTGGACTGCGTCGTGTCCCTCTTTGACCAGTGGCATGCTGACGTCGGTAAACAGATAGCGAACGGCGCCGTGCAGCCGAGCGTAGTAGTGCCTGTCCTCTTCACTGGCCGATAACGATACGCGCCACGCCAGCGCAAGCATCGCCTGTAGCATCTCCGTGTCGCGGCGCCCTCCGCCGATGCCGAGCGCGACCACATTGAGGTTGCCGCGGGCAGCAAAGTTCAGGCACTCGGTGAACACCTTAAGCAGATGATCCAAGGACTTCAGATATTCACCTTTATAGTATTGATCATATTTGATCTTATCGTATTTGGCTTCATTCGGCCCAGCCGTGTCGACATAGCCCTCAAGCCGCCCGTCAGCAACATATAGTTGCGAGGCTCGGTGCAGATCGCATAACAAATCGGATAGAACGCTTCCTGCTTGGTCTGCGCTAGGCGTTTCATCGGGCTTTGTTGCCACAGCTTCTATATATGCTTTCGCGCCAATCGTATTTGCGTACGTCAGCTTGTGCGGGACCAGGTGCATCCCGGCTACAGCTTTAGCACAGACTTTATCTGCCTTATCACCAGGAGATCCACAACTCTCAATAATCTTCTCGATAGTTTTCAATAGCCCATTTTTCATGTCCTTATTTTTTGAGGTTTTGTCCCCTTTTAGGGCTTTATAGGCTTCTTCGATCACCTTGGGGATACTGCTGTAGTACATCACGGCCGGGCTGCCGTAGTCCTCGGCCCCCGATCCTTGCTGGTTTGGATCGCTTTGCGGCGCAAAGAATTTCCGAAGCTCCCGCTTGGCACGCATTTTGCGCAACGACATACGGATGCCCTCGGCGACACCGTGGTCGTTGGCGACGGGTTCATAAATGACATGCTTACCGGCCTTGAATTTTGATACGGTACCGCTGTCACGATCCGCTAATTGCTTAATCAGGTCGGTGTCATTGTAGGCGGTGCGCAGTGCATACTGCGTCGTTTCGCCGAAGCCGAGCACGAAGAAGCCCCGATCATTATCCATATGGCGATGGATGCCCTCGCGGAACTCAAGGGCGATATAATTGTCCGGGGCCAGCAAATTTTTGTTCAGCCGCGACAGGTATCTGTCAGTCCCGATGGCGAGAAACGATCTGGATTCGTTCAGCTTTTCTTTCAGATACTCGTCGTCACGCACCCGTATATTCTCCAGATTAGCGACATAGGCTTTGAGACCCCACATGGCGAGTTGGTTCTTTAGCTCAAGAGCGAGCAGACGGCCCAAATCTTTGGTCGTATGTGAGATGAAAAAATAATACTTGTAAGTCATGGGCTTTATTATCGCTGGATTCAGAATCCGCCGCAACTTGTTGAGGGCAATATGAAGTAGCCGCAATAGACTCAACCCGGCCACAGCCCGACCAAACCGAACAGACTATCGGCCAGGATCAGCCCGGCGGCGGTCGCATAGACTGCGCTCCGGCTGATCCCGAGTAAATCCATCAGATGCCCCGCCAGAGCACCGAGCATGATCGCAGCACTGTAGAATAATGGCAGGATCATCGCAATACCGACCGCAATACCGACCGGCAGGAAGCGAGACGGCCAGTAAGCCTCAACCATTCCCAACAGTAGGCCGCCGACGCCACCGAGCAGGGCGGCGACCGCTGCATACGGCGGCAATGGCGCCGCCCCCGATAAACTGCGCGACAGTTCAGCCACCGCGACAGTAGTCGCCGCCGGATATTCATTGCTGCCCAGCACAATTAAGTTGCCCCCCAGCAGATAATGAAGCAACGCGGTCAAGACCGCCGCGCCAATTGTGACGCCAAGCAACTGCATCCAGACCTGAGCGCGTGGTTCGACCTTAAGAAGATAACCGGTACGGAGGTCCTGCATCGTGTCGGAACCCAGCGAGGCGATAATCGTGGTGGCGGAGGATGGTAATACAGGGACGGGCGCCCCCAATTTTGCCTGGAGGAACAGCATCAGATTAGACAACGTGGACAACGGATTCATGTCGGTTGCGCCCAGGGCCTTGATTGATGCAAGGGCAAAGACCAGGCTGGCCAGCACGGCGACAACGGACAGCACTGGCGACACGCCAGCGACCATCAGTATCCCTAGAACAGCCAGCGACAACAGGACTACAACCACCAGCCACAGGCTCCGGCTGATAATCCAAACGGACTCGTCTTGCGCTGTATCCAGATCAGGCGAGTCCTGTTCGAAATGCTTGGTACGAAAAAGCAGACTGGCGAAAGCGCTGCCCAGCATCCACGCGATGGCGGGATAGACCAGAAATCCCTTCGCCTCGCCATAGCCGGCGCCCGGCACTATTCCGCTATCGGCGAGCATTGGAACCACAGCGAACCACACGATCAACCCTGATAACAGAAGTGTCAGGCCAACTCGCACGCCGACAATCATGCCTATGCCATAGAGCAGCGGATCTATAGCCAGGCCCAGCAGGGCCTTTCCTACTGCACCGCCCGCCATAAAGTATCCCTTGATCCAATTCAGTACCGTGCCGAGCTTGATCAGGCCGCCGACAACAAAGGCGCCACCGAGCCAACCGCCGAGTCTGCGGGCCTCGTGACCGCCAGTTAGGGCCGTAATCAACTCATAACAGGCTGTTCCGGATGGAAAAGGCAATTGCTCACGGCACACAAAATGCGCGCGCAGCGGAATCGCCAGCATGACGCCAAGCCAGCCGCCGAACAGTAAATACGCAAATAACAGCCAGCTTGGTATCTCGATATCCAGCAAGTAAAACGCGGCCAGGAACAATGAACTGGCCGCCACCGAGCCGGCCGCCGAAGCAGCGGTCTGGATGAGATTCACGTCGCGGGGCTCAAACCCAGAAAGAAGGCCCATCCTTTTTATCAGGGATAGTGCAAGAAACCCTAGGATTACTGCTATCAGTGAGCCGGTGACACCCACTGACGCCTTGATGACCGAAAAGAAGACGGCGATGGCTACCAATGAGCAGAGCACAATACTGACGATGATGTTAGTTAGTTTCATTCAGAATCTTCTGCAAAAATCCCTAATGCAACGACAATGACCACAATAATGCTGTGTGTTATAGAATAAAATTCCTTTCCCAAAAAGAAGCTATTGTCAAAAGTTGACGGGCCGGTAAAAAGTTGGCGACCAGCGGTACTTTTTGACGCAGTTGTCTAATATTAGAGCCTATGGAACAAATTAACTCAATTGCATAAGGGAAAATTTCTAGCTTATCGTAGTGACCGAAGGGAACGAAGATGAAACAGAAATCACAGACACGACAGACGGGCGCCGCCAAGGCGGTCATCGCCACCGCGCGCAAGCTGCTCAAGATCATCTTCGATGCCCTCGTAAACGGCGGGGGGGGCGAGGACTTTACAACATTCACGTTGGTGGAAAATCAAATTGCCGCTGGATATTCATCATAGTATCCTGATTATGGTGAAAACACATAAAGCTGGCCGTGACGCCAAGACCGGAGAGTTCATAACGGTTGAAGAGGCCGAGCGCCGAAAGGCAACCGCTATTGTCGAGCGTGTCCCCAATCCGGGGTACGGCGACACCGATCACAGTAAGGCTGGCGGCAGCAAGAAGAGCAAGACGTAACTTGCCCATGTACCTCCCCCCGGGGTTTTTGGCCCCGGAGGTCTTGTCGTGGCGCCCGTTACCAACCAAGGGCGACCGCAGCCCGCCCGAGGGGACAGCTTGATGGCGCAGTGCGAAGCCAAGATCAAGAGTGGAAGACGTTGTCATAATCTGGTCCGGGGCAACAGTCGGTTCTGTCACGTCCATGTGGAACGTACTGACGGCAAATCTCTCGGCATGGCGGCTCTGGGTGCGGCGGTTGGAAACCTCATCGCGCCAGGTATCGGCGGCATCATTGCCGGTGCGGCGACGGGGTACCTGGCGAGCAATTATTTGAGAAAGGAGACAGGCATGAAAAAGCGCGTGTTCGTCAGCTTCGATTTCGACAACGATAAGAAGCTAAAGGACTCCATCATCGGCCAATCCAAGCTGGGCGACTCACCATTCGATGTGACCGACCATTCCTTGAAGGAAGCAGCGCCCGAGCGGAACTGGGAGGAAAAGGCTCGACAGGCGATCTCCAGGGCCGAAATCGTGCTGGTCATGGTTGGCCCCAAAACATACCAGGCCAGCGGGGTCCTGAAAGAGGTCGAGATGGCACGAGACCTTGAGAAACAGATCGTGCAAATCATCGGCTACAAGGACGGCGACTATACCGCCGTGCCCAACGCCGGGCGGCCCTATCGTTGGAGTTGGGATAACCTTAAGAAGCTGCTGGCATAGGGAACCGATGATTTTCGACCGCGACATCGAGACGTTTATCCGCGCCTTTGCCAAAGAAGTTGAGGAGAACAACGCCGCGGTCTTCGTCGGGGCAGGTCTTTCCGTTGGGGCGGGGCATGTCGACTGGCGGGGGCTTCTCAAGCCGATCGCAGAGGATTTGGGTCTGGACGTCGAGCGGGAACATGATCTGATTGCCCTCGCTCAATACCACCGAAACGAAGAAGGAAACCGTGCCAAACTGAACCGCATCCTGATCAACGAATTCGCACGTGATGCCCAATTGAGCGAGAATCACCGCTTGCTCTCCCGTCTTCCCATCTCCGCCTACTGGACGACCAATTACGACAAGCTGATCGAGAAGGCGCTCGAAGAAGCCGGAAAGCGACCGGACGTCAAACATGCTGACAATCAACTGGCGTTCACGAGACCCGGACGCGATGCCGTTGTCTACAAGATGCATGGGGATATCGATCATCCAGACCAAGCAGTGCTCATCAAGGACGACTACGAGAAATATCACCAGGCACATCAACTGTTTCTGACGGCGCTCGGTGGTGATCTCGTCTCCAAGACTTTCCTGTTCCTGGGGTTCAGCTTCTCGGACCCGAACCTCGATTACATCCTGGGCCGGGTGCGTGTAAGCCTTGGGGAGAACGTGCGCGGACATTACGCCATCCTGCGGCGCGTGCAGAGACCGGACGCAGAAGACAACACTGATTACCAGTATCTCTTGCGCCAACAGGAACTGTTCATCGGCGATCTCAAACGGTTCGGTATCAAGGCATTGTTGATTGACCGGCACGAGCAGATCACAGAAATACTTCGCCGTATACACGAGATGCACCGGCGTAAATCGGTCCTCATCTCGGGTGCCGCGCATGATTACGGTCGTTGGAGTGCGCAAGATGCAGAGGCATTCATGCATCAGATCGGCAATAGGCTGGTTTCGGGCGGGTTCCGGCTCGTATCCGGGTTCGGCCTAGGAATTGGCAGCGGTGTCATCAGCGGCGCGCTGGAAAGGGTGTTCCGTGAGCCATCAATGACCATATCCGATCAGATGCTGCTCCGACCGTTTCCGCAGACCCCGCCAGACGGCATGACGCGTGACGAGATGAACACGGCGTACCGTCAGGACCTCATATCAAACGCCGGCATTGGTGTCTTTTTGTTTGGCAATAAGTTGAAAGGCGGGGAAATTATCAATTCCCCAGGTGTCAAAGAAGAGTTCAACCTCGCCCATGAGCAAGATTTAGCATTGGTTCCGATTGGCGCGACTGGTTACATGGCGAAAGTTCTTTGGGATCGGGTAACGAAGAACTTCGACGAGTTCTTCCCGGATCACAGCGATCTTCGGGGCCCGTTCCAGATACTCGGCGATGATAAGGCCGATGATGACAAGCTCCTCTCGGCTTTGATGCAGATATTGACGACTCTATCTGCGAAAGCGTGATTTACCTACTTCGCCTTTCCTCCGAACTTTTCCACCGTCCTGAATGCTCCCAGGCCGAGCATGCCGAGCAGCACCGTCATCAACTCGCCCATGGCTAGGTCGGGCGGCAGGGATGCTTCGGCCCCGGTGTTGACGATGACCCAGGGGCGATCAGGTCGCCCAGACCGTCCATCG
>CAJXGZ010000124.1 GCA_913053795.1 uncultured Rhodospirillales bacterium
AACATCGCTTACGCCGCTTCCGCGGAAGATATTTCCGGTGAAGACATTCTCCGTGCCGCGAAAATCGCCCATGTTCACAAGTTTGTTGAAGAACTTGATAACGGCTACAACACCATAATCGGCGATCGGGGGGTAAGGCTTTCCGGCGGGCAGAAGCAGCGGGTGACTCTCGCCAGGGCGATCCTTCGAAATCCCTCAATCCTGATTTTGGACGAGGCGACAAGTTCTCTGGATAGCGAATCCGAACACCTCATCCAGCAGGCGATAGATGAGTTTCTGGCGGGACGCACGGCGGTGATCGTGGCTCACCGGCTTTCGACAATTAATAAAGCCGACCGGATAATCGTGATGGAAAACGGCCGGATCATCCAGGCCGGAACGCATGACGAGCTTATGGCGAAGGACGGCCGCTTCAGGCGGCTTTGCGAGGCTCAATTGGGAACTTCCAAGTCCTCGTGAAGGTCTTGCGCCGGGCTCCTTTTTTTGGCGTTCCCGGTATTTGCGCCCGGTATTTGCGCCCGGTATTTGTGAAAGACGAAATAGTATGAAGAGAATCCTCGGCATCCGATATGGCCATGATGCGGCCGCGTGCCTTGTGGTTGACGGCCGCATCATTGTTGATGCGGCTGAAGAGCGCTTTACGCGCCGCAAGAACGATGGTTCCTTCCCGATCAACGCCATCCAGTTTTGCCTGGATTTTGCTGGCGTCAAATCCACGGACCTTGACGCCATAGCCGTCCCGTCAAAGGGGACGCCGGAACCCTTCCGCTATTTTTTCAATCTTCCCGATGAACCGAAAAAGCCTCAAACCAGGAGTGTCGCCAGAATCGCATGGCGGGCGTTGCGGGGCGGCAATCCGGCGCCTAAGCCTGTCGGCCCTGTCAACCCATTGCCGCATTATCTCAAGCCCTGGCCCCTGTCTCCCGGGCGCCGGATCATCAATGTCGAGCATCACCTGGCTCATGCCGCAAGCGCCTATTTCACTTCTGGGCTGAACGGAGAAAAAGCCCTGACAGTGGTTATGGACGGCGTTGGGGATAACACGTCTGTGTCGCTGTGGCGCGGGCAAGGCAACCGCCTTGAAAAATTGAAACATTGGGATGAACGATCCTCAATCGGCTGGTTCTATGCAGCCGCCACCGAGGGGATTGGATGGCGGCAAAGCAGTGAAGAATGGAAAACCATGGGGCTCGCCCCTTATGGCGCAACTCGGCCCGGCGCGCTTAAAGGCTTTTACCCCGAGTTCAAGGACGGCGAATTGATACGCCCTCACGATTTTGGCGAGCCCATGCGATTCCCCGATCATGGCTCCAACCATTATCATCTGCGCGACGCCACGGCGCTGGGGAAGATCGCCCAGGAGCTTGGGCGTGAAAACTTCGCCGCCGAAGTTCAACGGGTGTCCGAGGAGCAGGCGATGGAGTTGATCCTCCCCTGGCTTCAGAAAGAAAGTGTGCGCAATCTGTGCTGCGCTGGTGGTTTTTTTCTGAACGTTAAGGTCAACGGCAAACTTTGGATGACGGGAAAACTGGACCGTCAGTGGATTTATCCCAATCCGGGCGATGCGGGCCTCGCGGCCGGCGCCGCCTTGTACGTCTACTTCAGCGACAATCCGAAAGCGCCTCAGGAAGAGCTGCGCACTCTTTATTTAGGCCCCTCATTCACCGGAGATGAAATTCAAGCCATTCTGGATGATCGCGGACTTTATTACGAACGCCCTGATGATCTAGCCGGATCCGTTGCAGCCCTGCTCGCGGAAAACAGGATTATCGGCTGGTTTCAGGGCCGCATGGAAAGCGGGCCACGCGCGTTGGGCTCGCGCTCCATCCTGATGAGTCCTCTAATTGCCGAAAACAAGGACAAAATCAACGCCTGCGTCAAATTTCGGGAAGCCTTTCGCCCCTTCTGTCCGTCCATGCTTGCGGAAAAAATGGACGACTACTTGCTGGGCGGCCGCGAAGAACGCTTCATGGTCAGCGCCTTTGACGCGCACCCCGAAAAGGCCGAACGAATTCCGGCCGTTGTGCACGTGGACAAGACCCTCAGGCCGCAAACCGTCCATCGCCAGGATAATCCGCGCTATTACGATTTGATCAAAGCCTTCGGCGAAATCACCGGCGAATATGTCCTCTTGAACACCTCGTTCAATGTTAAAGGCGAGCCCATCGTCTGTACGCCCAGCGAGGCCATTAAGTGTTTCTTCGACACGGGTCTGGAAGTGCTGGTCCTCGGGGACTTCATGATCAAAAAACCGGCCTTGATGTAAGCGGGCCGGTGAAATGACCACCGTACAGTACGATATTCCGAACTGGGTTCGCCAACACAGGGCCACAGTTTGGGAATGGTTCCAAACCGTTCAAGACCCATCCAACCCTGAACAAGTGAATTGGTGCAAGAATGGGAGCCTGTTTCCCATTGGGGCCAACGAAGGCCTGGGGCCGACGGCATTGGCGCTTAAGCTCTGCCATATCCTGAACTTCTTTGACTTGGCGAACAACAATCTTCGCGACCGGATGGTTGAACGCATAAACAGCTTTCAAAGCACGAACGAAAGCGCTCAAGGCTACTATGAAGACCCGGCGCTTCTCAAAGCCGTCGAAAAAAGAAAGTGGTTTCGGCTCGTAAAAAACCTTCCTGTTCGCCGCGCCGAAACGAGGCAGGCGATTACGGCTCTCAAGTCGGTTGGAGCCAAGTCCCTCCGGCCATTCACTTTCATTCCCCAAACAACGGAGGAAATAAGCGCATATTTTGAGGCTTTACCGTGGGAGGCGGACCCATGGGGCGCAGGATCGCATGCGTCGGCGTTGCTGGTGTTTCTTCACGCCAATAAAGAGTGGTTCGCCCAAGCAAAAAATTTAGCCACCCTTGAAGCCGCCGTGTTCCACGAACTCGACAAACGGTTTCAAAGCGAAACCGGTTCATGGCATTTGGGAACGCCCCTCCCCCACCAAATTATAAATTCCGGCATGAAGGTTTACACCGGTTATGACTACCTGGGCCTGCCCCCGCCGCACCCGGAGCGCCTGATCGATTTTTGCTTAAGCGCGGCCGCTAACCAGGGGGCTTGCAATCATGTCGATTTGATTTACGTGCTGTATGTGGCGTCGCGGCGCAACGGCTATCGGCACGAAGAAATTAGAAAGTTTGCGTTCCAGACCGTCGGCGCCATCAAGCAGTATCGACAGCCTGATGGAGGTTTGAGCTACGACTTAAATGGCGCCCAAACAAATTATCGTGGGATGGCCGTGTCCATGGGAATCAAGGGGATTAGCGATCTGCATGGAACAAAACTTTTCACTTGGGCGTTGTCGCTAATCTCTGGAATTTTGGGATGGGATAATGAGCTTGGTTGGCGCCTGCCGGTAGTTTAAGCCTTGGATACACTGAAAAATATGAAGTATTCTCCGCCATGCCAAGGTCGGTTAAGAATTATCTACATTCATCATGGTCAAGTTCCGGGCGGGGCGCCGACAAGCCTGCGGGTGTTGGCCGAAGAGGTGGGAAATCAGGATGGCCGGATTGACCGAACGATAGCTTGCGCCTACCCTCAGATGATGCCGTATTTTGGGGAAGTCAACGGCGTGGAGGTTGAAAAATACCCTGAGGCGCCCATCCTTATTGGCAAAAAGCTGATTGGCTGGAATCCAATTTTCACTCTCAGATCCCTCGATCAAGTCATCAGGCAAATCGTCACCGCGCCAAAAATCGTCGCCGAAGAAGCGGCTTGGCTAAAATCCCGTCAGCCCGACATTGTGCATTTGAATTCGGCGACGCTTTGGAGTTCCGCACTGGCGGCGCGACGGGTGGGGATACCCGTTGTCTGGCATGTTCGCGAAACGCTTTACGGGGGTCGTTTCAGCTTTCGAAAATGGGTCTATGGCCGCTTTATCCGCGGAAAGGCCGATAAGGTTATCGCCATAAGTCCGACCGACGCCGAAAGCTTGGGGCCGGACGTCAATAACAAGGTGCAGGTTATATACAACGCGGTCAATTTGGCCGATTACGCGCCCGGCAAACACGACAAAGACGAAACTCGGGCCCAACTTGGATTGCCAAGTGACGCATTCATCGCCTTAAGCCTTGGCGGATTTTCATACCGCAAGGGCGCCTGGCAACTGGTGCGAGCTTTAAAAAAAACGTCTGAGAATATTCATTTGGTGATTGCGGGCGGTCAAATCCCTCCGCCGCCAAAACCGCCTAGTTTCCTCGCACGCGTCAGATGGACGCTTGAAGATTGGTCTGTTGTTCTTGGCGTGGCGCCAACGCAGACTTGGAACTATTCGGCGCGCGTGGCGTCCGAGATTCCGGACAATGAAGCGCGCCTTCATTGCCCCGGTCACGTTGGCGATGTGACTAAATGGATCAGCGCCTGCGGCGTACTGGTGTTTGGCGGCGTCATTTCTCATTTCGCTCGTCCTGTTTATGAGGCATGGGCAATGGGAAAGCCGGTTATCGCCTTTGACACGCCCGCCATGCGCCGGGAAATTGACGACGAAAAAGATGGATTGCTGGTTTCACGCGAGAGCCCCGGCGAATTGGCGATGGCCCTGCGCCGACTCGCGGCAAACCCTGAATTGTGCGCCGCCATGGGGGAAAAAGGACGCTTAAAAGCGCTTTCCCGATTTGACAGGACAAAAAACACCAAAAAAGTTATTGAGCTTTACAGAACCCTGACTGCGGCCGGCTCAGCGGAAGCGGACCAATCCTGATGCGCATCCTGTTCACCTCGGACCAACGGAGCGCCCCTTCCACGGCGATCAATCTGCCCAACTTCCGCCGATTGTCCGAAATTGAAGGCGTTGCGTTCACCGCTTTCGAGCGGGACTACGAAAACTACGACGTCATTCTGTTCATGGGGTACGACCCTGACGTCGCAGGGGTTCGTTCAGCCAACCCGGGGGCCTTGGCCGGCATTATCGACCCCCGAGCGAGAGATGAAACTCAGGTCGCCATGGCGGATTTCGTCATCGTCAACGGGCTTGAAATGCAAGACTGGTGCGCCGCCCACAATCCCAACATTTTCACCTACCCCATCTATCCATTTTTCCACTGGGAACCCATCCGGCACACAGCAAAAGAGACGCTGACCATCGGCTATCATGGGAATAAGATTCACCTTCAGACCATGTTTCCCCACGTGATCGCCGCGCTTAAGAAACTAAGCGAAACCCACAAAATCGAACTGCGGGCGATCTACAACATCGCTCAACTGGGCGCGTTCGATCCAAGTCTTTTTGACGATGCAGGCGTAACCCTGACTTCCGTTCAGTGGAGCGAAACCGTATACGAGAAACATCTGCCCGACATGGATATCGGCATTGCGCCCAACCTGATTCCCGTCCCCCCCTCGAAAGAGGGGATGGCTCCGCTCAGCCCATATTCCCGCTGGTACGACGAACATCCGAGCGACTGTCTCTTGCGGTGCAAAAAGAACAGCAACGCGGGCCGGGTGTTTGTGTTCGCCCAATACGGAATTCCCGTGGTTGCCGATTTCACTCCGTCCATGGGGCAGGTGATCCGCGATGGGCGCAACGGCTTCTTGGCGGAAAGCGCGGAAGGATGGCATCGCGCGCTGAAGCGCCTCGCCGACTCACGCCAACTTCGCCAACGCATGGGCGAACGCCTGTGCGCCGATTGCCGCCAAGACTATTCCATTGAAGCCCTGAATGTGAGCCTGATCGATTTCATTCGCGGGTTGGACCGCAAGCCGCCGGAACCTCTGGATATCCAACCGGATTGGAGCGGGATTAAGGCTGGGCAAAGCAAAAAACGTTCGCTCTCAACCCGGATTAAACGGCGCACCCAAGGATGAAACGCTGCACTGTACTCGTGGATGGAATCTAACATATGGCGCCCATTCCCTTCCTGTCCCGCTTTCGTAAAAAGAAAAAAAGAAATATTCCAACCGCTTCTCCCAAACAGGTCGACCGTCTGTTCGCCATACACCGTACGCGTCTGGACTTGGGCGAGCGTCCGCTACCGCGGATTATCCATGTTGAAACGCGCTCCAAGTGCAATGGGGAGTGTGACTTTTGCGCGGCCGCGGTGGGCAAGGATGTAAGGTCCGATGAAATCATGCCCGATGAGATAATTGATAACCTGATCCGCCAGTTGCAAGACGCCCGCTATCCCAACCGGTTGTCCTTTTACAACAACAATGAGCCGTTCCTGGACGACCGTATGCCCGGCATTATCGCCAAAGCCCGCCAAGCCCTTCCCCGCGCTTATCTGGAGCTGAAGTCAAACGGCAAAAGCCTTACCGTGGATAAACTTTACCAAGTGTTTCAAGCCGGCCTCGACGCCTTGTACATAAACGACTACCGCACTGCGAAGCAGGCCATCGCCAAGGAACATTCGCCCAGCGTCGCCAAGATCATGGAGGAATTGCGGGCGAGTCGGAGGTTTAAGGGACATTTCGCCGAAACTCATTATTTCGACCGCGTTATCGTCAGCCTTAGCCGCATTGACGTGGCGCTTGGCTCCCGGGCGGGGACGGCGCCTAACCGCTCGCCGCTTGAGGCGCCGCAAAGCGTCCCTTGTATGCGTCCTTTCGAGATGTTGACCGTCAACCCCGGCGGCCTTGTGATGCTTTGCTGCGAAGACCTGATGTACGTCGAACCCATGGGTGATTTGAACAAACAAGGGCTCTGGGAGATATGGAGCTCGCCCGAATATGACGTGGTTCGGCGCCAACTTCTTGATGGCGATCGAAGCTGCAAGTCCACTTGCGCCAAGTGCGATTATCGAGGCTACACCATGGAGATATTTGAAGAACTTGGGGTTTCGTCCCATCAAGGGGGGGCAATGATATGACGCTTAATGTCGGCATCATTGGCGTGTCCGGGATCGCCCAAGGCTATGTCCATCAATTGCGGCGCATCGAGGGCGTTTCAGTGGCCTGGGCGCACAGCCGCGGCGCCGGGAGAGCCCGTGAATTCGCCGGGCGCATGAACTTGCCGCGCAGCGGGGACGACTTGCCGGCCCTGTTGGCCGCGGATGACGTGGAGGCCGTGGTCATCGCCACCGAGCCTTCCCGCCACA
>CAJXGZ010000125.1 GCA_913053795.1 uncultured Rhodospirillales bacterium
TTTTTTCGGCGTTTTTTGTTTTTTTCGGCGTTTTTTGTTTTTTTCGGCGTTTTTTGTTTTTTTCGGCGTTTTTTGTTTTTTTCGGCGTTTTTTTTATTGGAACGGTCGCCGCCATGTTCGATAGCCTGAGCGAACGGCTTGGAAATATCCTCGATAAGCTAAGGAAGCGCGGCGCGCTTTCCGAAGCCGATGTCGGCGAGGCGCTCCGCGAAGTGCGCGTGGCGCTGCTCGAAGCCGACGTGGCCCTTCCCGTGGTCAAGGACTTCATCTCCGCCGTCAAGGAGCGCGCCGTCGGCGCCGAGGTGTTGCGCAGCGTCACCCCTGGCCAAATGGTGGTCAAAATCGTTCACGACCACCTGGTGGAGATGCTGGGGCCTGAGGAAAGTCACGTTAACCTCGCCGGAACGCCGCCGGTGGCTATTCTGATGGTGGGCCTGCAAGGCTCGGGAAAAACCACCACAAGCGCCAAGCTGGGCCTCAGGCTCAAGAACCGCGACAAGAAGAAGGTGTTGATGGCGTCCCTGGACGTCTACCGGCCGGCGGCGCAGCAACAACTCGCCGTTCTCGGCGAGCAGACCGAAATCGCCACCCTTCCCGCCGTTCTCGGCGAGCAGCCGCTGGCCATCGCCAAACGGGCCATGACCACCGCCAGACGCGAAGGCGTCGACGTGGTCATCCTGGATACGGCGGGCCGCCTTCACATCGACGAGGAAATGATGGCCGAGGCGCGCGCCGTCAAGAAAGCGGCCAAGCCGACCGAGACCCTTCTGGTGGCCGACGCCATGACCGGCCAGGACGCCGTCAACATGGCAAAGGAATTCAACGAAAAGGTGGGAATCACCGGCATCGCATTGACTCGGGTCGACGGCGATTCCCGAGGCGGCGCCGCTCTTTCCATGAGGGCGGTCACAGGCTGCCCCATCAAGCTGATGGGCGTCGGTGAAAAGCTGGACGAAATAGAGAGCTTCCATGGCGAACGCATCGCCGGGCGCATCCTCGGTATGGGCGACGTCATCGGCTTGGTGGAAAAAGCGGCCGAGACCATCGAAAAGGAAGACGCCGAAAAGATGACGGCCAAGATGCTCAAGGGCAAATTCACCCTTGAGGATATGTCCGTCCAGCTAAGCCAATTGCGCAAGATGGGCAGCCTGGACGGTTTGCTCGGCATGATTCCCGGCATCTCCAAAATGAAGAAGGAAATCGCCGAGGCCAACATCGACGACAAGATGATCGCCCGCCAGCAAGCCATCATCCAATCCATGACGCCGGAGGAACGCCGCAACGCAAAGGTGCTCAACGGCTCCAGAAGACGGCGCATCGCCGCCGGCTCCGGCGGCACGGTGCAAGACGTCAACCGCCTGCTCAAGCAATACAAGCAGATGGCGGGGATGATGAAAAAAATGGGTAAGAGAGGGAAAAAAGGAATGGGGCGCGGTGGTATGCAGGGCATGATGCCGCCTCCAGGATTCCCGCGCTAGTTTTCATTAATTAATCAGAAGAAGGACGAAAAAAATATGTCATTGAAAATCCGGCTATCCCGGGGCGGCGCCAAAAAAAATCCCTTTTATCGGGTGGTGGTTGCTGATTCCCGCAGTCCCCGCGACGGGCGCTACATCGAGCGCGTCGGCTCCTACAACCCCATGGTCCCCAAGGACCAAAAAGAACGGCTCGTTCTGAAGGAAGAACGCATAAAGTATTGGCTCGGCGTCGGCGCCCAGCCCACCGACCGCGTCGCCAGATTTCTGGCCGGCGCCGGACTCGTGAAAAAACCGGCGATCCCAGAGCAAACCAAGAAACATTTGCCGAGGGCTAAAACCCTGGAACGCATAAAGGAGGCCGAGGAAGCCGCCAAGAAAGCCGCGGAAGCTCCTGCTGAGGAAGCCCCGGCTAAGGAAGCCGCCGCCGTGGAAACCCCGGCCGAGGAGGCTCCGGCTAAGGAAGCCGCCGCCGTGGAAGCCCCGGCCGAGGAGGCTCCGGCTAAGGAAGCCGCCGCCGAGGAAGCCCCGGCTGAAGAAGCTCCGACTGAGGAGGCTCCGGCTGAGGAAGAGGAGAAAAAGGACGGCTAACCGGAAAAAAACGCCCGCGGCGGAGGATATGATTTGCGTCGGCGCCGTCTCTGGAGCCCGCGGTTTGCGCGGAGAGGTGCGGATGAAAAGCTTCACCGCCGATCCACGGGATATCGGGGCTTACGGAACGCTGTATGACGAAACGTCAAGCCGCGCCTTTGATCTTAGAATCACCGGACAAGGAAAAGGCTGCCTCCTTGCCCGCATCGAGGGCGTAAACGACCGCAAAGCCGCCGAGGCGCTTAAAGGCGTGAAACTCTATGCGCCCCGCGCCGCGTTTCCGAAGCTTGGCGAAGGGGAATACTACCACGCCGATCTGGTCGGGCTTCGGGCGGAGTTGGCGGGAGGAGAAATCCTCGGGACCGTAAAGGCGGTCCATGATTTCGGCGCCGGCGCCATATTGGAAATCGCCGGAGAGGAATCGTTGATGGTTCCCTTCACCCGTCAGGCGGCGCCTCGGGTGGACTTGAACAAGGGCCGGGTGGTGATCGACCCGCCGCCGGGCCTGCTGGAGGCGCCAGAACGAGGCAAGGAAGAGGAGGATGAAGCGTGACGACAGAGGCCGCGCATTCATGGACGGTCAAGGCGCTGACCCTGTTTCCGGAGATGTTTCCGGGACCGCTGGGGCTCTCTCTGGCCGGGCAGTCCCTGCAAGATGGCGTCTGGACGTTGGAAACTGTGGACATTCGCGACTTTGCAAGCGATAAACACCGCTCCGTGGACGATACTCCCTTCGGCGGAGGTCCTGGAATGGTCATGCGCGCCGATGTGGCCGACGCGGCCATCGAGGCGGCCATCACCAAGGCGGGCGCTGAAAGCGCGGAGGCGTTGCCTCTGATCTACCTGACGCCGCGCGGCCGCCCGCTGACGCAAAAGCGGGTCTGCGAATTGGCGCGGGGGCCGGGATTGATTATCCTGTGCGGCCGCTTCGAGGGCGTCGACGAACGGGTGCTCGAAGCGCGAAAGGCGGAAGAGCTGAGTCTCGGCGATTTCGTGCTTTCAGGCGGAGAGCCGGCGGCGATTGCGCTGATCGACGCCTGCCTGCGGCTGCTGCCGGGCGTGCTCGGCAAGGAAGAGTCGCTGAAGGAGGAAAGTTTCGAGCGGGGACTCCTTGAGTACCCCCACTATACCCGGCCCCGCATATGGAAGGACCGGGAGGCGCCGGAGGTCTTGACCTCGGGGCGCCATGGAGAAATACGGGCCTGGCGTCTTGACCAGGCGGAAAGAATTACGCGCAAGCGCAGGCCCGATCTTTGGGCCCGCTACGCCGACAGTAGGAAAGGATGAGAGGCATGAACGTCATCGAAGAACTCGAAAAAGACCAAGTGGAGAAATTGGCGGCCAGCCGGCCGATCCCCGAATTCGCTCCCGGCGACACCGTGAGGGTCAACGTCAAGGTGGTGGAGGGCGCGAAAGAACGGGTCCAGGCCTACGAAGGCGTCTGCATCGCGCGTAAAAACAGGGGGCTGAATTCATCCTTCACCGTGCGCAAGCTTTCCTCGGGCGAGGGCGTGGAGAGGGTCTTTCCTCTTTATTCGCCGGCCATCGCCTCCATCGAGGTCATACGCCGCGGCGACGTTCGCCGGGCCAAGCTTTACTACTTGCGCGGACGCACCGGCAAGTCGGCGCGCATCGCCGAGAAGACCGACGGCTATTCCGGCAAGCTGACAGCCAAGGAGAAAGCGGCCGCCGTTGCCGCCAAGGCCGGCGCCAAGGCCAATAAGAAATCCAAAAAGAAGGCCGCCCCTAAGAGCAAGGCCGCTCCTAAGAGCAAGGAAAAAAGCGCGACTTAAGAGTTCGACCGGAAATGAATCATTTAATTTTATCGGGTTATGTTAAGCTTAATCCCCCCTTCACGTCATTCCCGCCCCTCTTCGTCATTCCCGCGAAGGCGGGAATCCAAAAATCGCGCGGAAATCCTGGACTCCCGCCTTCGCGGGAGTGACGGCGTGATTAGAATCGATTGGACGCAACCTGAAACCGTTGTTTTCATTTTCGGCCTGACTCTTAAAGACGGCGAATAATCCATGGGCAAGCCCCGCACCCTGTTTGACAAAATATGGGACAGTCATGTGGTCGACATCTCCGGCGACGGCGCCTGTCTGCTGTATATTGACCGTCAACTGGCGCACGAGGTCACCAGCCCCCAGGCCTTCGAGGGTCTAAGGAAAGCCGGGCGCAAAGTGCGCCGTCCCGAGGCCACCCTGGCGGTGGCCGACCACAACGTGCCGACAACGGACCGTTCCGGCCCCATCGCCGACGAACAATCGCGCATACAGGTGGAGGCCCTGGAGAAAAACGTCGCCGGCTTCAACATCCCCTATTTCGCCATTGATGACATTCGCCAGGGCATCGTCCACATCATCGGCCCCGAACAAGGCTTCACCTTACCCGGCATGACCATTGTCTGCGGCGATTCCCACACCGCCACCCACGGCGCCTTCGGGGCGCTGGCCTTCGGCATCGGCACCTCCGAGGTCGAACATGTGCTGGCCACAAGCACCCTGGTGCAAAAACCGGCCAAGAACATGCGCATCAACGTCGACGGCGCTTTGCCGCCGGGCGTCACGGCCAAGGATCTGGCGATGTCCATCATCGGCGCCCTCGGCGCCGGCGGCGGCGCCGGTCATGTGATCGAATACACCGGCGAGACCATCCGCGCGCTCTCCATGGAGGGGCGCATGACGGTGTGCAACATGACCATCGAGGGCGGCGCCCGGGCCGGGCTTATCGCGCCTGACGAGACCACGTTTAATTACCTGAAAGGACGCCCCATGGTCCCCAAGGGCGGCGACTGGGAGTTGGCCGAGGCTGACTGGCGCATGCTGACTTCCGATCAAGGCGCCGTTTACGGCACCGAGATTTCCCTCAACGCCTCGACCCTGGAGCCGCAAGTGACCTGGGGCACGAGCCCCGACGACGTCCTGCCCATCACGGCGCTGGTTCCCGACCCCGCCAAGGTCTTGGACGAAGCCGCGCGCAAGGCCATGGAGCGCGCTCTGGACTACATGGACCTGAAACCCGGCCAAGCCCTTGACGGCGTCAGGATCGACCGGGCGTTCATCGGCTCGTGCACCAACGGCCGCATCGAGGACCTGCGGGAAGCGGCGAAAATCGCCAAGGGCCGAAAGGTGGCCGATCATGTGGGCGCGCTCGTGGTTCCAGGCTCCGGCCTGGTCAAGGAGCATGCCGAACGGGAAGGCCTGGACAAAATCTTCCTCGGCGCCGGCTTTGAATGGCGCGAGCCCGGATGCTCCATGTGCCTGGCCATGAACGCCGACAGATTGGAGCCGGGCCAGCGCTGCGCCTCCACCTCCAACCGCAACTTCGAGGGCCGCCAAGGCCGGGGGGGGCGCACCCACCTGCTCAGCCCCGCCATGGCCGCGGCGGCCGCGGTAACGGGAACGCTGACGGACGTGAGGAAATTGGTGTAAGGACGGATGCAAAAATTCACCACGCTCACCGGCGTTGCGGCGCCCTTGGATATGATCAATGTGGACACCGACATGATCATCCCCAAGCAGTTCCTGAAAACCATCAAGCGCACGGGCCTCGGGGCCAACCTGTTTGATGAGTTGCGTTTTAACGCCGACGGCTCGGAGAAGCCGGACTTCGTGCTCAACAAACCGGCCTACCGCCAAGCGGCCCTTCTCATCGCCGGTGAAAACTTCGGCTGCGGCTCGTCGCGCGAACATGCGCCGTGGGCGCTTTTGGACTTCGGCTTGCTCTGCATCATCGCGCCAAGCTTCGCCGACATCTTCTACAACAACTGCTTCAAGAACGGCATTCTGCCCATCAGGCTCGCCAAGGAAGAGGTGGCCGAGATCATGGCGGAAGCCAAGGGCGGCGCCAACGCCACATTCACGGTGGACCTGGAAAAACAGGAGATCGCCCGCCCCAGCGGCGAAACCACCGCCTTTGACATTGACCCCTTCCGCAAGCATTGCCTGATCAACGGCCTGGACGACATCGGGCAGACTATGGAAAAGTCTGAAAAGATACGCCTTTTCGAGGAAAAGCGGAAAGTCACCATGCCTTGGTTGCACATTTAAGAACGCTAATTATTGCCGGTTTCACGGCAATAAAATTTGTTTTGACGCGCTTGGAGCTCGGGGTGTATCAAGTCAAATTATAATTAAAAATAGCGTGATTGCGTACAATTTAGAACGTCTCAAAAAGGAAAATAATAAATGGCCTCTAATAAAAAACTCCTTTTTCTTCCAGGAGACGGCATCGGCCCCGAGGTCATGAACCAATTGCGCCGCGTCATCTCCGTTCTCGCCAAGAAGCGAAAAATCTCCTTCGACATCACGGAAGGGCTGGTCGGCGGCGCCTCCATCGACGCCCATGGAACGCCCCTAACCGAGGAAACCATCGCCCAGGCGCAAGCCGCGGACGCGGTGTTTCTGGGCGCCGTCGGCGGGCCGAAGTGGGACGACCTTCCCTTCCATATGAAACCGGAACGGGGGCTGTTGGGCCTGCGCAAGGAATTGGGTCTGTTCGCCAACCTGCGCCCGGCGGTGGTGTTCGATTCCATGTCCGAGGCTTCCAGCTTGAAGACGGAAGTGATCAAGGGCCTGGACATCATGATTATCCGCGAGCTTACCGGCGGCATCTATTTCGGCGCGCCCAAGGGCATTGAGGACATTCCCGGCGGCGGCCGCAAGGGCTACAACACCCTGGTCTATACGACCGCCGAGATCGAGCGCATCGCCCGCGTCGCTTTCGACTTGGCCATGAAGCGCGGCAAGCGCGTGTGCTCGGTGGATAAGGCCAACGTGCTGGACAGCATGGTGTTGTGGCGCGAGGAAGTGGTGCGTGTCGCCGCCGACTACCCCGAGGTGACGCTCAGCCACATGTACGTGGACAACGCCGCCATGCAGTTGGTGCGCGACCCCAAACAGTTCGACGTGATCCTCACCGGCAACATGTTCGGCGATATCCTA
>CAJXGZ010000126.1 GCA_913053795.1 uncultured Rhodospirillales bacterium
CATGTCGTCGTTCATGTCGACGCCGATGACGCGACCGCCCTCGCCGACCTGTCTGGCGGCGAGAAAGCAATCGATGCCGCCGCCGCTGCCTAAATCCACGACCGTTTCGTCCGGCTTCATAGCGGCGATTGCGGCGGGATTGCCGCACCCCAGCCCCATGTTGGAGCCGTCCGGAAGGGTTTCCAACTCCTCGTCGGAATAACCGAAGGCCCTTGAAAGCTCCTCGGCTGATGGCGGCTCGGAACCGCAACACGATGACTCGCCAGGCTGAGTGGGCAGGCAGCACCCGGAATTGGCTGCGCCTATGGCGATGGCCCCATAGGACTCGCGAACGCTTTGGCGGACCGTGTCGGCGGCTTCCTCGGACATGACGAACTCTCTTGATGCGAGATTACAAATGAATGGCGCGACCGTACGCGTCAAGCACCGATTCCTGCATCATCTCAGATAAGGTCGGATGGGGGAAGACGGTATGCATCAATTCGGTCTCGGTTGTTTCCAGTGTCTTGGCGATGGCGTAGCCTTGAACAAGCTCGGTGACCACGGCGCCGGCCATGTGGGCGCCCAGCAATTCCCCGGTATTGGCGTCAAACACGGTTTTGACCATCCCATCCGGCTCGTCCAACGTCAGCGCCTTGCCGTTTCCAGAAAAGGAAAAACGTCCGACCTTTACGTCATGGCCCTGCTCCTTGGCCTTGCGCTCGCTGAGGCCGATGCTGGCGACCTGGGGATGGGAATAGGTGCAGCTGGGAATGCGTGTGGAATCAAGGGGATGAACGTCTTCAAGACCGGCGATCTTCTCAACGCAGATGATCCCCTCATGAGACGCCTTGTGGGCGAGCCACGGCGGACCGGCGACATCGCCAATGGCGTAAACTCCGGGCTCGTCCGTCCGGCTCCATTGATCGACGGCTATATGGGTTCCGTCCAGCTTGACCTTGGTGTTCCGCAAGCCAATATCTTCGACATTGCCGACGATTCCGGCCGCGACGATGACTCGGTCCACCTTGATTTTCAAAGGCCCGCCGTCGCTTTCGATGGCGGCCGTCACGCTGTTCTTGGCTTTCTTCAAGGATTTAACCGTCGCCGAGGTATGGATCGCAACGCCTTGAGCCTCAAAGGACTTTCGGATGAAAGTGGAAATTTCATCATCCTCAAGCGGAAGCACCCTGTCCAGCGTCTCAACGATTTTAACATGACATCCTAGCATATTGAAAAAGCTTGCGAATTCCATGCCGATGGCGCCCGATCCGACAACCAACAGCGACTTGGGCATGGCGTCGGGGACCAGCGCTTCCTTGTAGGACCACACCAACGCGCCGTCCGGCTCCAGCCCCGGCAAAACGCGAGCCCGGGCGCCGGTGGCGAGGATGATGTGTTTTGCGCTTAGGGAGAGGTTTTGGCTCTTCCCATTTTCCACATGAAGGCCCCCCGCCCCAGCAAGACGCGCCGCGCCTTCAATGACCGTCACCTTGTTCTTTTTTAGAAGATGGGCGACCCCCTTGTTCAAACGGCTTGACACCGTCCTTGATCGCTCAACCATTTTCTTAAGGTCAAACGTCATTCCTTTAATTGTTAAGCCCAATTTATCAGCATTTTTCATGCTGTGATAAAGCTCGGCGGCGTGCAGAAGCGTCTTGGTGGGGATACAACCCCAGTTGAGGCAAACGCCGCCCAAAAGCGCGCGCTCCACCAGCGCCGTCTTGAGGCCGAGCTGCACGGCGCGGATGGCGGAAACGTAGCCGCCGGGGCCACCACCGATAACGATCAAATCATACGAGGTCTGGGCCATTGATTGCTCCTACAGAAGCATGGTCAGAGGTTCCTCCATGAACCCCTTAAATACGCTAAGGAACTGGGCGGCGAGGGCGCCGTCAACCGTTCGGTGATCGACGGAGAGGGTGCAGGTCATGACAGTGGCGACGGACAATTCGCCGTTTTCCGCCACCGGGCGCTGTTCGCCGGCCCCCACGGCCAGGATGCAGGACTGGGGAGGATTGATGATGGCGGCGAATTCCTTGACGCCATACATGCCGAGATTGGAGATGGTGAATCCGCCGCCTTGATACTCCTCTGGGGCCAGCTTTCCTTCCCGCGCCCGCTCGGCCAAGGCTTTGATTTCTCTGGATAATGCTCCCAATCCCTTGGCGTCGGCTTGGCGCACCACCGGCGTAACCAAGCCTCCGGGGGCGGCCACCGCCACCGAAATGTCGATATCGTTGTAGTGCCGAACGGCCTCGTCGCTCCATGAGGCGTTGACTGCGGGATATTGCTTGAGGGCCAGCGCAACGGCGCGCACCACGAAATCATTAACCGAAATCTTATAAGCTCCCTTGCCTTCGGAAGCTTTGGCGTTAAGTTTTTTGCGGGTTTCCAGCAAGCAATCGATTTTGCAATCAACGCTTAAATAATAGTGGGGAATGTCGCGCTTGGCTTCACTCAGCCGTTGGGCGATGACCTTGCGCATGGTTGTGTGGGGGACCTCTGTATAGGCCGCTTCAGGCGAAGCCCCATGAGACGTTTTGGGGGACGCCTTGATGTCGCGCTTGACGATGCGCCCCTTTGGGCCGGTTCCTCTTACCGCTTTCAAATCAAGCCCCCCCTGCTCGGCCATACGCCGGGCAAGGGGAGAAATGAAAATGCGTTGACCGTTTGAAAACGTTGGAGTCTTGGGCTTTTGCGTAGGCTCCGGCTTGATCTCCGGAGCTTGAGCTTGCGGTGGCGGCGACGCCGGAACATCAAGATTGGCGGCGTCCTCGCCCTCTTCCAACAAAACCGCGATTACGCTGTTGACGGGGACGCCCTCGGCGCCCTCCGCGACCAAAATCCTGGCTAAAACGCCATCATCGGCCGCTTCCAGCTCCATGGTCGCCTTATCCGTCTCGATTTCAGCAATAACATCACCACTTTCAATAGCTTCACCTTCTTTTTTAATCCATTTTGAAAGCTTTCCCTCGGTCATGGTCGGAGAAAGGGCCGGCATCATGATTTGAACGGACATTGGCGCTCTTCCTCTTCCTTTGTCCCGTACTATCGGTAGCAAACGGCCTTCGCCGCCTCGGCGACGCTTTCCGCCTGAGGCAGGGTCAAGGCTTCAAGGTTGGCGGCGTAGGGCATGGGGACGTCGGCGCTGGCGATGCGGGCGACGGGGGCGTCCAGATCATCAAATCCGCGCTCCATGACCATCGCCGAAACTTCCGACCCGATACCTGCGTAAGACCACCCTTCCTCAACACAGACCAACCGGTTAGTTTTTTTTATGGAATCCAGTATTGACGCGGTGTCTAGCGGTCTCAAGGATCGAAGATTTATGACCTCAGCCTCAATCCCCTGCTCCGCCAAAAGCTCCGCGGCCTGCAAGGAAACGCCGACCATGCGGGAATAAGCGGTGATCGTGACGTGATCTCCCGGGCGCTCGATCTTGGCCTTGCCGATGGGAACGATAAGATCGGAATCATGGTCCATTGGGAAACTCTGTCCATAGAGGATTTCGTGCTCAAGGAAGATCACCGGGTTGGGATCGCGGATGGCGGCCTTGAGGAGTCCCTTGGCGTCAATTCCGCTGTAAGGCGCCACCACCTTGAGGCCGGGACAGTGGGCGTACCAACTGGCGAAACATTGTGAGTGCTGCGCTCCCACCCGGGAGGCGGCGCCGTTGGGGCCGCGGAAGACGATGGGGCATCCCATTTGTCCACCGGACATGTAGAGAGTCTTGGCGGCGGAATTAATGATTTGGTCAATGGCCTGCATGGAAAAGTTAAAAGTCATGAATTCCACAATGGGTTTCAAGCCTGCGAAAGCGGCGCCCACGGCCAGTCCGGTGAAACCATGTTCGGTGATGGGAGAATCAACCACCCGCTTTGGGCCGAATTCCTCCAGCAAGCCTTGGCTGACCTTGTAGGCGCCCTGGTATTGGCCCACTTCCTCGCCCATCAGGAAGACGTTTTCGTCAGCGCGCATTTCCTCGGCCATGGCGTCGCGAAGCGCCTCACGCACGGTCAGGGTCTGAGTCGGCGATTTCATCAGCATCTCACGCCTCCACCAGGATATCCGTATAAAGCTGATCCGGCGCCGGCTCCGGGCTGGATTGGGCGAAATCAACGGCCCCGGCGATGTCCGCCTTTATCTGGCGATCGATGTTATTGAGCTCTTCCTCATAGCCGGCCAGCTTCTTTTTGAGGTTTTCAATGGGGTCGTTTTCCTTACGCATCTTGCTGACTTCTTCCTTGGTGCGGTAATTGGCTGGGTCCGACATGGAGTGCCCGCGGTAGCGGTAGGTGTCCATTTCCAGGATATAAGGCCCCTTTCCGGCGCGGCAGTGGGCGGCGGCCTTGGCCCCGGCTTTTTTTACCTCAAGTACGTCCATGCCGTTCACTTCTTTTCCTGGGATTCCATAGGCTTCGCCGCGGCGAAACAGCTCGGAGCCTGCGGCGGCGCGGGCCACCGACGTGCCCATGCCATAGCGATTGTTCTCAATGACATAGACCACCGGCAGCTTCCACAAGGCGGCCATGTTATAGGCTTCGTAGACCTGCCCCTGGTTGGCGGCGCCGTCACCGAAGTAGGCGAACGTGACGCCGCCGTCGCCCAGGTAGTTATGGGCGAAGGCAAGACCGGCGCCTATGGGCGCCTGGGCGCCGACGATGCCGTGACCGCCGAAAAAGCCCTTTTCGCGGCTAAACATATGCATGGAGCCGCCTTTGCCCTTTGAATATCCGTCCGCGCGCCCCATCAGTTCGGCCATCACCCCCTTGGGGTCCATGCCGCAGGCCAGCATGTGGCCATGGTCCCGGTAACTGGTGATGACCGTGTCCTTGTCTTGCAACACCGCTTGCAAGCCGACCACTACCGCCTCCTGCCCGATATACAGGTGGCAGAAACCGCCGATCAGACCCATGCCGTAGAATTGCCCGGCTTTCTCCTCGAAACGGCGGATCAGCAACATCTGGCGGTAATAGCGCAATAGTTCTTCAGTCATTGAAGCCGGTCGACTCTCTTATTTGCAAATCATTCCTAATATCGCAAATAATGACGCCCCGAGGCCTTTACAAGGGCGGCAATTACAAGAGCGGCTGAAAAAAGCCTTATATATTATGAGATTCTGGGAAGCGGATAACAGGGACCGGTGGGCGGCTTCTTCATGATGACGATTTCATCCTCAAAGCCGTAGTTGAGCATGAGGCGGGCGCGCTCCTCAAGCATGTCCGGGTCTATGTTTTCGGTACGTAACAGATTCACGCGATGCTCGAAGGCTTGGCGGCGTGAGACGCTTTCGGCAAGGCTTTGGCGCGCTTGCTCGACCTTTTTATCAAGCTGCATCATGGCGATCAGCCCGCGATCGCCATGTATGGCGTGAAATGCGAAATAAGCGACAACGCATATGCCGATTACGGGGCCGATGACATTACGCGCCCGTAAGCGTATTTCAGTAACCAAATTCATTACGACGTGATGCCCAGTGTATTGTTGACGTTTCTACCCACGTCCCACCCAAAAAAGAGTATTGGGTCAAAAGGTTAACGGCTGGTTACTGGATCAAGCTCTTAATACCGATTTCCCGGCGTAGCGGGCGACGTCGTCCAATTCCTCCTCAATGCGGATGAGTTGGTTGTATTTGGCCAACCGGTCCGAGCGAGACAGCGACCCGGTTTTGATCTGGCCTGAGTTGGTGGCCACCGCGATGTCGGCGATGGTGGCGTCCTCAGTCTCGCCGGAACGGTGCGAGATCACCGCCGTATAACCTGCTTTATACGCGGTTTCAATGGTTTCCAAAGTTTCGCTAAGAGTTCCGATCTGGTTAACCTTGATCAGGATGGAGTTGGCGACGCCCTTGGCTATACCGTCTTTAAGGCGCGCCGCATTGGTGACGAACAGGTCGTCGCCGACGATCTGGACCTTGGAGCCAAGGGCGTCGGTCAGGTGTTTCCATCCTTCCCAGTCGTCCTCGGCCAGACCGTCCTCGATGGAGAAAATGGGATACCGGGCGACCAAGTCCTCGTAGTATTTGACCATTCCGCCAGCGTCCAGGGTCTTGCCCTCCCCCTCCAGGACGTATTTTCCGTCCTTGTAGAACTCGCTGGAGGCCGGATCGAGGGCCAGGGCCATGTCGTCGCCCGGTTTGCGCCCGGTGGCTTCAATGGCCTTCATGATGAAGCCCAGGGCCTCGTCTGCGCCGCCCAGGTTGGGCGCGAATCCGCCCTCATCGCCCACATTGGCGTTGTGCCCGGCGTCCTTTAAGGCTTTGGCCAGGGCGTGGAAAACCTCCGCTCCCATGCGCACGGCCTCGGCGAGGGAGTCGGCGCCCACCGGAACGATCATGAATTCCTGGATGTCGATGGGGTTGTCCGCATGGGCGCCGCCATTGATGATGTTCATCATGGGTACCGGCAGGACATGGGCGTCGGCGCCGCCAAGATACCGGTAGAGCGGCAAGTCGCACGCCATGGCCGCGGCCTTGGCGATTCCCAGCGAGACACCGACGATCGCGTTTGCGCCGAGGCGCGATTTGTTGGGCGTGCCGTCGAGGTCACATAAAATCTGGTCGATAAGGCGCTGGTCTTCCGCCTCAAGACCCTCAAGCGCCTCGAAAATTTCGCCATTGATCCCTTCAACGGCCTTAAGAACGCCCTTGCCCATATAGCGCGCCCCGCCGTCGCGCAATTCATGGGCCTCATAAGCGCCGGTTGATGCGCCCGAGGGCACGCCGGCGCGGCCCATCGACCCGTCCTCCAGCACCACGTCTACCTCAACGGTGGGGTTGCCGCGGCTGTCGAGAATCTCTCGTCCGACGATTTCCATAATCGCTGTCATTTGGGTCGGGTCCCTGTTCTTGGAGATGAGTTGCGGGCGGTACACCACCCGTGCGAAAATTCGCCATTCCATTTAGCCGATCATTG
>CAJXGZ010000127.1 GCA_913053795.1 uncultured Rhodospirillales bacterium
GCCGGGCAAGGATAAGAAATACCGAACTGACCGTCAGCATTTCCCAGAAAACGAACAGGGTGATCAGGTCGCCGGCGAACACGGCGCCGAGTGCGCTTCCCGCGTATATGACCCCCGAAACATGCTGCATGGAGTCCTTAAGGTGAAGCGAAAAGACGATGCCGATAAACGCCGCCAGATGAAACAGATAGCCGAACAGCATGCTCAAGCTGTCCACCCTGACGACGATCAGGGTGTAGTCGAACAATTGGACGACGCCCTCGGCCCCCTCATCCAGGTTGAACAGGTTCAGCGCCCCGATGATGGGCAAGGCCAGCAACACGCCCGCGCGCAAGCGCCCCCGCGCCGCCGCCACCAGGGCGGCGCCGATGTAGAAAATCAGGAAGGGGGCGACGGTGGGGGCGTTACTCATCGTAATAGTCGTCCCTCCGCATCAGGACTTTGCGCATTTCCTTGGCCACCAGCACTAAAATGACGCAGGCGACGAAACCGTAGAGACCGTAAAAACCGAAGAGGGACTCCCAGGGATGGTCGACGTAACGAGACACGAAAAACTCGGCGACCAGCGAAACGGCGGAGACGGCGAAAAGGGCGTAAATTAACCGCTTGACGTTTTTTCGTTTATCAAAAAGGTGTGTCTTTCTCGTGTGTTTCATGGCGTTCTTACCGTGTGAATATAAGTTGAAGCATGGCCAGGATGGGGCCGGAGAAGAAGAACAGCAGAAGAATGCTGGCGGAGGTGATGGCGATGGCCAGCAGGCACGGCCACGGCGCCTCCTTGATCCCTTCGGGCAATTCCTCGCCGGCGATCGGCTTGGAGAAGAACGCCCGCAAGGGGACGGGCAACAGATAGGTCATGCTCAGCAGCGAAGACAGCATCAAAACTCCAACCATGACCAGCTTGTCCGCCTCCAGGGCGCCCAGCGCCAGATACCATTTGCCCCACATCCCGCCGAAGGGCGGCAGGCCGATGATGCTCAGGCTGGCGATCAGGAAGGCGGCGCAGGTGATGGGCATGGTCCGGCCAATGCCTTTCATGTCGCTGATTTCCGTCTTGTGCAGCGTCACCATGATGGCCCCGGCGCAGAAAAACAGGGTGATCTTGGCGAAGGCGTGCATGACCAGATGCATGCCGCCGCCGACAATGGATATCTCGTTGACCAGCATGGCCCCCAGCACGATGTAGGACAACTGGCTGATGGTCGAGTAGGCGAGCATCGCCTTGAGGTTGTTCTGGGTCATGGCGACCAGGGTGGCGATTAATATGGTGGCGGCCGCTATGTATTGCAGCCAGTCGGAGACCCCCAATTCGGCGAGAAAATCAACGCCGAAGATATAGACGGTCACCTTGAGCACGGTGAAGACCCCGGCCTTGACCACCGCCACCGCGTGCAGCAGGGCGCTGACCGGCGTCGGCGCCACCATGGCCGCCGGAAGCCAGCGGTGAAACGGCATCAGCGCCGTTTTGCCTATGCCGAACACATAAAGCGCCAGCAGGACGCCGATAACGCCCTTGGCGGCCTTGCCCTCAAGAATTCCGCCCGCCTGGAAGTCCAGGGTTCCGGTCAAGGTCCAGGTCCAGATGATGGCGATAAGCTGGAGTCCGATGGAGGTTCCAAGCAGCAATCCAAGGTAGATCCTCCCCGAACGCTTGGCGGCGGAGGAGCCGGAATGGGTCACCAGGGGGAAGGTGCTTAAGGTCAGAATCTCATAGAAGATGAACAGGGTCAGCATGTTGCCGGCGAACGCCACGCCCATGGCCGCCGACAGGGCAATGGCGAAGAAGGCGTAGAACCGTGTTTGGTTCTTTTCATTGTGGCCGCGCATGTAGCCGATGGAATAAATGGAGGTGACGAGCCAGAGGAAACTGGCGACGCCCGCGAACACCATGCCCAGCGGCTCCACCTTGAAGGCGATGTTTAACCCCGGAAGCATCTGGAAAAGGACGACTTCGGGCCGGGCGCCGGCGAAAACCTCTCCAAACAGCGAAGCCACAAGGGCGAACAGAACGCCCGCCGTGGTCAGGGTCACGCCTTCGCGCAGATTGGGGCTAAAGCCCGTGCGCGAAATCAAAACCGCGCCCGTCAAGGGGACCGCCAGCGCCAAAAGAATCGCCGACCCGGGGTTCATGGGGCGCCTCCTAGTGGATAGAATCTAACATATGGGATCGTATGGGCGCCATATGTTAGATTCTATCCACTAGCAGCAATTTGGCGGCGCCCAGGGCCACATCCAGGGTGCGGGTGGCGTCAACGCCGAAGTAAACGCTTGCGCCGGTCATTAGCCACAGCGCAATCAGCATGCTTGCAGGAGCCTCGGAAATTTCGGGGGCGTCGGCCGCGGCGGGGCGGAAGTAGGCGGCCTCGACCACCCTCCACACATAAATCACCGCCAGCAGCGAACTCAGCACCACGACCACGGCGATCGGCCACCAGCCTTTTTCCAGCGCCGCCAGGATCAGATACCACTTGGAGATAAAGCCGACGGTGAGGGGAATGCCGATCAGGCTGAGGCCGGCGATGACGAAGGCCGCCATGGTCAACGGCATGCGCGCGCCAAGCCCGTCGAAGGCGCGAATGTTAACCGAGCCCACGCGCAGGACGACGCAGCCCATGACCATGAACAGGGCGCTCTTGGTGACGGCGTGATTAAACAGGTGAATGATTCCGCCGGCCAAGCCGGTTTCGCTGGCAAAGCTTATCCCTAAAATGATGTAGCCGATCTGGGCGACGCTGGAATAGGCCAGCATGCGCTTGAGGTTGGGTTGAAAAATGGCGGTGGTGGAGGCCGCGAACATGGCGATGACGGCGAGGCCGGTCAGGATCACGCCCACATGCATGCCCGCCATCACGTCGACGCCGCCGAAGATGGTGAACAGGATGCGGATCAGGATATAAACCGCCACCTTGGTCGCCGTCGCCGCCATGAACGCCGTCACCATGGACGGGGCGTAGGCGTAGGCGCCTGGAAGCCACGCATGCAGCGGGAACAGCGCCAGCTTGAGGCTGATGCCGACGGTGAGGAAGGCCAGCGCCGCCAGGATCGTTGTGGTGCTCGCGACGGCGGGAAGGCGCACCGCCAGATCGGCGATGTTGAGGGTTCCGGTCATCATGTACATCAAGCCGACGCCGATAATGTAGAAGGTGGCGCCGATGGCGCCCATGACCAGATAGCGGAACGCCGCCGTCAGCGCTCTTTTGTCTTGCCCCAGGCTGATCAGCACGTAGGACGAGAGCGACGAAATCTCCAGGAAGACGAACAGGTTGAAGGTGTCGCCGGTGATGGCGATGCCCAGCAAGCCGCTCAGGCACAGCAGGTACATGGCGTAGAACAGATAGATGCGCTCGCGCCGAATTTCGCTGGCGACGCTGTGGCGGGCGAAGAGCATGATCGCCGATCCGATGGCGGAGACGATGACCAGCACGAAGGCGCTGATCATGTCCACCCGGTACTCAATGCCGAAGGGCGCCGCCCAACCGCCGATCTCATAGGAAATGGGCCCGCTTTCCAGCACCTGGGAGAGCAGCGTCAGGGCGATGGCGAAGCTCGCCCATGTCACCGCCAGGGCAAAGGCCCAGGCCGCGCCGGGGCGGCGCAGAAGAACGCACAGGGGCGCCGACAGCAAGGGCGCGATCACTTGCAGGATGGGAAGATTGGCGGCGATCACTGGTCTTCCTCCTGATTGTTCTCTTGAGCAATGATTTCGTCTTCCTCGATGCTTCCGTATTCCTCGCGGATGCGCACGATCAGCGACAACGCCAGCGCTGTGGTGGCGACGGCGACGACGATGGCGGTGAGGATCAGCACATGGGGCAGGGGATTGGCGTAGACCTCTACGCCTTCGTCCAGGCCCGGGCGCAAGATCGGCGCCGTCCCTCCCTTGACCTTGCTCATGGAGATGTAAAAGACGAACACCGACACCTGAAAGACGTTCAGCCCCACAATCTTCTTGATCAGGTTGCCGTGGGCCATGACAATGTAAAAGCCGGTCATCATCAGCACGATGACGATCCAATAGTTAAAGAGGCCTGGGAACTCCATGACTTACAGGTCCCCCTCGCTCTCTTCTTCTTCTTCCGGGGTCCATTCTTCCGGGGCCTTGGCCGCGAAATTGTAATAGATGGTGACCATGGCAGAGGCGACGGTGACGCCGACGCCAAGCTCAATCAGATTGATCCCTATAAGCTGGCCGAGGGTGGGCTCGCTGGCCAGCACCGAGTAATTGAGAAAGGAGCCTCCCATCAGCATGCTGGCAATGCCTACACCGGCGTAAAGAAGCACGCCCAGGGCGATCCCAGAGCGCGTCACCCACGCCGGGATTGCTTGGCGGGCGTTGCCGACGCCGAAGATCAGGGCGTAGAGGATCATGGCGCTGGCGAAGATAACGCCCGCCTGGAAGCCGCCGCCGGGACCGTAGTCGCCATGGAACTGCACATAGAGCGCGAACAGCAGGATCGGCGGAATCAGCAGCTTGGACGTGACCCTGAGAACGGATTTGAACTTCATGCTCTTTTCTCCGTTCTTTTTGTCTTTTCCGCGTGACCGGCGATTGCGCCCGATAACCGCCAGAACCCCGGCGGCGGCGGTGAAGATCACCGTCACCTCGCCCAGCGTGTCATAGCCCCTGTAGCTGGCGAGCACCGAGGTGACGATATTGGGAATCCCGATTTCCTGCCCCGAATTCTTGATGTAGTGGAGCGCCACATGCTGGTGGATGGGCGCATTAGGGTCTCCGTAAACGGGCATGTCAAAGGTGGCGTAGATCAATAGGACGCCGGTCAGGACAGCCAAGGCGAGAGGACCCTTGGAAACGCCCTTGCGGCTCTTTTCCATGCTGGAGGTGATGGCCAGGGCGCTCAGCATGAGAAGTGTTGAAATGCCGGCGCCCACGGCGGCCTCGGTGAAGGCCACGTCGACGGCGTCCAGCGCCACATAGAGTGCGGCGGCCTGAAGGCTGAAGACGCCCGACAGCATGACCACGCCGAACAGGTTCCGCAAGTGCGCCATGGTCAGCGCCGTTACCGCCATGAACAGCAGCAGGACAATGTTAATCAGCTCTTCGATGGCTTGTCTTCCCCGGTTTTCTTGAAGTTGGTCAATGGTTTTACGCCGGCGTTCAGGGCCGCCCGCGCAAGGGCGTGGGTGGCCGTTGGGTTGGTGAAAATCAGGAAAATGAAAATAAAAGCCAGCTTCACCATGATCAGCGTGAAGCCCGCCTGGGTCATCAGCCCGGCCAGGATCAGACCGGCCCCCAGGGTGTCGATGATTCCGGCGCCGTGCATGCGCGCGAAAACGTCGGGCAGACGGATCACGCCGACGGCGCCGATCAGGATAAACGCCGAGCCCAACAACAACAGAACCCACCCGGCGATTTGACTAATCATCTCCATTCGCTGTCTCCCGCCTTGTTCTCGTCGTTGCCCTTGACGAATTTGGTGACGGCGATGGCGGCGATAAAGCTGATCAGGGTGTAGACCAGGGCGATGTCCAGGAATTCCGGGCGCCCGGTCAGGAAGCCGTAGACGGAAATCAGCAACACGCTCAGGGTGCCGAAACTGTTGACCGCTAAAATGCGGTCAAACACCGTTGGCCCCATCAGCGCCCGGGCGAGCGCGGCGGCCATGGCGGCGAGAATGGCGATGGCCGCGGCGGCAAACATTATGTCTTATCCCTTGGCGCGGCGTTTCGTTCGTTCGGCGCCCCAATTTCCATGGAAGTCACCCGGCGGTCCATTTCGCCGGTTTGCAAATCCCCGACGGTCTTGGCGGTCAAGGCGTGGACGCCGAAATTCCCGTCCTCCAGGGAAATGGTGACCGTGCCCGGCGTCAGGGTGATGGAATTGGCGTAGATGACGTTGCCGAGTTCGCTTTTTTGGGTTCCCTTAAAATGAACGACCTTGGGCTTGATGGGCAGGCGTGGGTCGAGAATAACCCGGGCCACGTGGAGATTGGACATGACGATCTGCCGCAACAGCCAGGGCCAGTAGGCGATCATTCGCCATCTGAGATGTATGGGGTGGCCTTCGTGGTCGATCACGTCCATGCGATGGGCGATGAAAACGACGAGGCACGCCGAAGCCGCGCCCAGGCCTAGAAGCAAGGGGGCGCCGAGGCCCGACAACAAAAGCCATAGCACGTAAAGAAAAGCCCCAAGACTTACCGCGTGTAGCAAACCAGCCACTCCTTCAAGACCATTAGGGCCATTCCTTATAGACTATATGGGGTGGAGAATAGTTTTGTTAACAGGGAGGAGCCAGAAAAAAAAATAAGGGAACGCCAGCCAGCATCATCGGCCAAGTCTACGCCGCGTTATCCGGATAAAAAGGAAAAGTTAACTCTCTTTTCCCAGTTTGGCGCGGGGCGGAACATCCCAGTTTTCGCCGGAGGCCATCAGGCAGCTTACGCCGTCGGGGGTTGTGATGACGATGGTCCACGAGTCTCCCGACGGCGAGGTGAAGACCTCAAGGATGCTGCCGTTGTTGGCGAGACCGATGGCGGTCGGCGTTTCCGTGTACGCGCTGGAGAGCTTACTGCTGATTTCTCCGCGCATGGCGCAGATGGATTGGGCGTCGGCCGGAGAGGCGTATATGAGGGCAAGCGCAAGACAGGAAAGGAGAACGCCGGCCGTTAGAAAGGTGGACTGGCGAAAGACTTTTGCTCGGACGGGCTTGCGGAAAACCATTGATCGCCTTAACCTTTCCATCCACTCGGGGAGTGGCGCAGCCTGGTAGCGCATCTGCTTTGGGAGCAGAGGGTCGCTGGT
>CAJXGZ010000128.1 GCA_913053795.1 uncultured Rhodospirillales bacterium
ATTGAACAGGATTCGCCGTTTCCCTTCACGCTGCTTGCGGTGATGACGGAAATAAAGCTGAACAGCTGACGTCTCGCCGGACGAAATTATTCCAAACAAAAACTGACAAAGGAGACCAACCCATGGGTGGATATGGAAATTCGATAGATGCTTTCAAAGAGGGCGAAGCAACCAAAAACTTTGCCCGGGAGCCGGACAAGATCGAAGAGGCCAATATGAAGGCGAAAATTCGAGAAATTCGGCGAAGGCAGGAGATCGAAAAAAGAAAAAGACGCGAGAAAATGCGGCAACAGCTAGGCGTTCAACGGGCGCGCTTCGGTTCGCAAGGCATCTCTTCAAGCGGCGGCTCCGCTGGAGCTGTTATGCGCAGAATAAAAAAGAATGCGGAACAAGACATCCAGGACCAACGCGGCGGCGACAATTACCAAATCAATAGGCTCAAAGGAACCCTGCAGAACAAGAGGCGACTAAGCCTGCTCGCGGAATCCAGCGACCGGGCGCGAAGAAAAAACGAAATGCTCAGGAGCGGCTTACGCTTCGGCACTTCGCTCTTAGGATTTTAGATTAGAAAGGAGATTAAGATGCCTACTCACATTCAAATCGGCGACGTTTCTCCGCGTATCCAATACGTGGGGGACGGTGCGCAAACCCAATTCACCTATCCGTTTCCCATCTTTCAGGACGCGGATATGGAAGCATATGTCGACAACACGCTGAAGACGCTGACCACCGACTACACGGTGGCCGGCGCCGGAAGCTCCAGCGGCGGCTCGGCGACCTTTGTCGCCGCCCCGGCCAATGGCGCGACGGTGACCCTTCGCCGCCGCCTTGACATCCAGCGCACCAGCGATTTCCAGGAATCAGGCGAGTTCCGCGCCAAGGTCATCAACGATGAGCTTGACGTGCTGACGGCCAGTGTACAACAGGTCAACGATGATGCGGGCCGGAGTCTGCGCCTCAGCCCAACCGATGCTTTTGAAACATCATTGGAAATCCCGGATAAAACAACGCGGTCCAACAATTATTTGGCGTTCGACGCCAATGGCGACCCAGTGGTTGGCGATCCTACCGGCCCCCAGGGACCACAGGGGGTGGCGGGAACGAACGGCATCAATGGCGCGCCCGGGGCGGATGGAACCGATGGCGTCGATGGAACCAACGGCGTCGATGGAATTAACGGAACTGACCCCGGCATGGCTTTCATCTGGGATGACACGGTGGTCGCTACCGTTGACGATGTGGATCAGGGCAATGGAAAAATATTTGCCGATAACGCAACCCTGTCATCCATCACCGCCATTTACATGGATGACGTTGACGCCAATGGTGGATCGGTCACGCCCTGGGTGGCGCTTCTAGATGATTCTACGACCACCACTAATCGCGGCAAGGTCATCATCAAAAAGAATTCCGATACATCCAATTGGGCCATTTTCACGGTCAACGGAGCCAATACGTCCAAGACCGGGTACACATGGGCATCTGTCGCTTATGTCGCCCACAACGGCTTCTTCACGGATGCGGACGCCATATCAGTGACCTTCTCCGCAACCGGAGATAAGGGAAACGCCGGCGCGGGAACCGGCGATATGCTGGCCGCCAACAACCTGTCAGACGTCGCCAACGCTCTGACTGCGCGCGCAAATCTTGGCTTGGGAACGGCGGCGACGGCGAATACGGGCACGGGCGTAAACGATGTTCCGACCACCACCAACGCCGACGGCCGTTATCTCCAACAAGCCAGTGACCTGAGCGACCTCGCCAACGCCGCAACGGCGCGCGCCAACTTAGGGCTCGGCGGCGCGGCGCCTGAAAACGTCGCGGTTGGCGGAACTGGCGATCTATTGCGGGCGGATGGCGATGGTTCGCTGTTAACTAACCTTCCTGGCGGCGGCGGCGGCGGTAAGTTGACGGAAGTTCATCGCACTGTTCACACCGCCACTTCATCCCTTGCAACATGCGCATCAGGAGGCAGCCAAGTTGGCTCCAATCTTACCGTTAACGTGCCTACAGCCGGAATGTTGCGCTTAATAATGCTTGAGTGCGAGCTCGAAGAAACGGGAGGGTCCTTAATAGCAACTATAGGTTTAGGGCTTGATGTTGGCGGGACTGTTAAGTTTACGCAATCTGACGATAATAATAATATTTACACTTATTACAATGCTCTAATGAAGGTTAAAGCTGGTAAAACAGTTACGATAAGTGGCGGTTATCATTACCTCTATCAGGCGGGCGTTCCTGGCATTCTCTTTGATATCGCGACACATTTTCCCAGCGTCACTGGCCCACAAACCGTAAAGGTGCTTATGGGGGATAATGCCGATCCCGGTTTGACTGGCGTTGGACAATTGTCTGGAGCGACCAAACAAGCCGTTTTCCTTTTAGAAGTCATCGACGGGAGTTAAGTTATGCAACATAAGGTAATCAAGGTTATGCAACGCTACTGGCCCGAATCATATAGACATGTTCTGGCTGTTTACGATGGAATTGAGCCGCTTCAAGATTGGCTTGATGAAAATGTTGTTTGGAAGCCGGAAACGCCTCCAACAGCGCTTGAAATTCAAGCCAAGGAAGCCGATTACGATGCGGCTCTATTGACCGCCCGCAAGAAGGCGGTGGCCACAGACGTTAGGGACGAAGCCGAGAAACGCATCCACGCCGGCACTCTCATCGACGGCGTTCAATTCAAATGCGATGACCAATCCATAAACCGCGTTCACGGCATGCTGACAACGGCCAAGGAGGCGGAGGCCGCGTCCCTGCCCTTTAGCCAGACCTTCATGACCGAAACCGGCGGCACGGTCACGATCAACGGAGCCGCCGAGGCCTCAGACATCTTCTCGGCGGCGTCCGGCTTTGTCGGCATGGTGCTTTCCGCGTCCGCCGAATTGCAAGGTCAAGTTTCGCCCATGACGGCGGCGGAGCTTGACGCCTTTGACGCATCCGATCCGGTTCACTGGCCTTAAACATACATCATTTTGATGTGAGAACGCGGCCCGCCTTTCGGCGGGTTTTTTCGTACATGGAGGTAACGTCATGGAAACAAGTGACGACAAAGCCTTCGCCGGCTTGGACGCCATCCGGCGTCAATTGACCGGCAGGCTTCCCTCCCTGATCGCCAAGGCGGCGGCGGACCACCAAGAACTGGCGTCCGCCGCCGCCCCCAGCGAGGCCAGGGACTTCGCCGCCCATCAGGGGGCGTGCCGCGCGGCTCTCGCCCATATGGAGCAGCTCATCAAAATGGCCCGTTGGGCCGAGGGCTCCGATTTTGAGGCGAGAGACGGCTGCGATAATTCCGAACGACTTATCGCCAAGGCCAAGGCCGCCATAAAAGATCATCCGGAGGAAGAGGAATGAAAAACGTCGACTTTCCTGAATTCGTCTGGATTTGGAACCACGGCCAAGGCCTGACGACGCCCAAGCTGCATGTTCGCATCACCCGCTGGCTGGCCGCGCACTGGCTGGCGGGCGACCGCGAGCTTCTGCTGATGGCGTTCCGCAACTCGGGAAAGTCCACCCTTGTCGGCTTGCTCAGCGCATGGCTTCTCATGCGGGATCCTGACACGCGGATCCTGGTTCTGGCGGCCGACTTCGCGCTGGCTCGCAAGATGGCGCGCAACGTCAAGCGCATCATCGAACGCCACCCCCTGACCAAGGGCCTAAAACCAAAATGCGCCGACCAATGGGCGTCCGGCCAGTTCACCATAAACCGGCCGAGCGAACTTCGCGATCCCTCCATGCTAGCCAAGGGTATAGGCGCCAACGTCACGGGATCGCGCGCAGACGTGGTGATCTGCGATGATGTGGAGGTGCCCAACACCTGCGACACCGCGCCAAAGCGGGCCGACCTCAGGGAACGGCTTCTTGAAATCGATTATGTCCTGGTTCCGGGCGGCCTGAAGCTGTTCGTCGGCACGCCCCATTCCTACTACTCAATTTATAAAAACGAGATCAGGCCCAAGGAGGAGCCCGAGGGAGAGAATGAAAAATCGTTTCTCAACGGCTTCAATAGGCTGGAGTTGGCGTTGCTGGACAAGCAAGGGCAAAGCCGCTGGCCCGAGCGGTTCCCTAAGGAAAAAGTGGAGGCCATCCGCAAACGCTCCGGCCCCAATAAATTCGAAAGCCAGATGATGCTGCGGCCCGTGAACCTGGCTGACGGCCGTCTCGATCCCGACCGCTTGCGCTATTACGACGCCGAGCTTGTCTACACGGAAGGCAACGACGAAGCCGTGCTCACATTGGGCGGAAAGCGGCTGCTCAAGGCCGCTTGCTGGTGGGACCCGTCCTATGGCGCGCCGGAAAAGGGCGACGCCAGCGTCATCGCCGCCGTGTTCACCGACGAAGACGGCGAGTACTGGCTTCACCGCGCCCTTTATATGAAGCATGACCCGGATATCGCCGGTCAGGTGGCCGAGGCCACCCAGCTTTGCCGCCAGGCGGCCGCCTTCCTGGACGACCTTTATCTGCCGGCGGTGACCTTGGAGACAAACGGCCTCGGGCGCTTCCTTCCCGGACTTTTGCGCCGCGAACTGGCGGACGCCGGGCAACCCTGCGCCGTCATCGAGGCCGCCTCGAAACAGGCCAAGGATAAACGCATCATCGACGCTTTCGACGCCGTCCTCGCCGACGGACGGCTGCACGCGCACCGCAGCGTTTGGGACACCCCCTTCATCGCCGAAATGCGCGAATGGCGGCCCGGGTGCAAAGGCCGGGACGACGGCCTGGATGCGGTTTCGGGCTGCCTGTTGAGCGAACCGGTAAGGTTGCCGCGCCGCCCCCATAGATCGCCCGACGAGATCCGCGGTAGGCAAAATTGGCGTCATGGATCGGGTTTGTTCAAGGCTCAAACCGATTTTGCCATTTGAAAATATACGTCAAAAATCAATGTTGAAGACTCATTCCGGCCTTCCCCCATAAACCATAAATAGGTCCGGACGCCCCTTTTTGGGGCGTTCTTTTTCAGCTCCGCTTTGCCGGGGCTTTTTTCATGCCAAAAAAAGGAGATATGGACATGCAGGAAAATTTGTCTCTCGATCTGACGTGGTGGATCGGCGTGGTCGAAATGCCGGCGTTGATCGGGCTTTTCTGGTTCGCTTGGCGCAACCGCCGGGATTCGGACGAAGCCCTCGACGACACCCGCCACGAATTTGAAACCGGTTTGAACTATTTGCGCGAGAAGCTATCGGCTTACAAGCTAGAAGTGGCCAAGTCATACGCCTCCATCGGTTATTTGAAGGAAGTCGAGCGCCGCCTTACCGATCACCTTATCCGCATCGAGGATAAAATCGGCGTGGTTGCCCGCACGGCGCGCGGAGACCGGTCGTGAGCGCGCCCGCGGCAATTCCCAAGGCCGTCGGTCCCGATGTCATGACCCTGGCCCGGACCCTCTACGGCGAGGCCAGGGGAGAGACGGTGCGCGGCAAGGAAGCGGTGGCGTCCGTCGTTATAAACCGGGTTCGGCGCGCTCGTGAACGGGGCGGCTATTGGTGGGGCGGTACGGTCGGCGAGGTTTGCTTCAAGCCCTGGCAGTTTTCCTGCTGGAATGAAAACGATCCCAATTTGAAAAAAATCCTTTCCGTGAAGCCGTCCGACCGGGTTTTCAAGACCTGTCTGCGTATCGCGCGCCGGGCCGTCGGCGGCGTTCTCGCCGACCCGACCGGTGGGGCCACCCATTATCACGCCAAGGGGGTCTTTCCCCCTTGGGCGCGAGGCCGGGTGGCCTGTTTCGAGGCCGGACATCATCAATTTTACAACACAGTGGAGTGAGCCATGCTGGGATTAATCGGGGCCATCGCCGGCCCTCTTTTGAACGGTCTCTTCGGCCTTATCGATCAGGCCGTCGAGGACAAGGACGAGGCCGCGCGCATCAAGGCCAAGCTTCAGGAAATGGTCCTGACCGGCCAGATGAAGGAAATCGAGGCCGCGGCCTCGATCATCGTCGCCGAGGCCAAGGGGGATTCCTGGCTGCAACGGAATTGGCGGCCCGGCCTGATGACGCTTTTCGGCCTTATCATCGCCAACAACTTCATCGTCGTTCCCCTTTTCGGGACGCCGGCCGCCGACATTCCGCCCGACATGTGGGATCTGCTCAAGCTCGGCGTCGGCGGCTACATCGTCGGCCGCTCGGTGGAAAAAGGGGCCAAGGTCTGGAAGGACGGTACCTAGGGGAGGACAACGATTAGGACGCGACCGTGGCATGGGTCAGGCTGGTTGGTACGTCGCCAATCGTCGCCATCTGGGCAGCTAGCTGCTTCTGAAGGGTTGTTCATTGAGGTCTAGGACGAAGCCAAGGTAGCTAAGAGCGAGATTCAGTATGGCAAGTCTATCGGCCCCGGCAAATGGCGCAAGGGCAAACGCTTAGCCTCTGAGCTGGTGAAGCAGGGAAGGCGTAATGAGAGAATCGACACCATAAATCAGTCGGATTGATGATTTTTCATACCAGCCATTCAATTTTCTCATAACCAAGATCTTGTTTAAATGGGGAAGAAACCGGGAAAATATTGTGTATTTCTGTGGATATTCTGCATATTGAAAAATAGCAGCTGGCGGGAGTATCGAAAAATTGTTTATATTCTTGTTGAACCACCTTAACATATAACTTAAGTGAAAGCCGAATCCGATGGCGGGCAATGACGCTGAAAAATATAAGGGCCTTGAAAGGGTGGTGTCTGGATCGCTTGGTGATATTTGGATGAATGCCG
>CAJXGZ010000129.1 GCA_913053795.1 uncultured Rhodospirillales bacterium
CATCTCGCAAGGGGGCAAGACCCTGTATGCGCGGGACGACGCCCACAAGGACGAGCTGATGAAAAAGGAATTCCCCGGCAAGGCCAAGGTGGAGATCAGCCGCTTCAAGGGCTTGGGCGAAATGCCCTCGGCGCAACTGAAGGAAACCACCATGCACCCGGCCAAGCGCATCCTGCTGAAGGTTACAACGCCCCACGGCCACGGCCCCGAAGACGTCATCGAAGCCCGGGACACCGCCAAACTGGTGGACAGCCTGATGGGCCGCAAGCCCGAGCTGCGCCTCGCCTACATCCAGGAACACGCCCGGTTCGTCAACGGCATCGACATTTGAGACGCTTTTCCCTCAAAACAACTGGTCCCTCAAAACAACTGGTCCCTCAAAACAACTGGTCCCTCAAAACAACAGCGCGTCGATCTCTTCCTGGTCCATGGTGTTCTCGCTGCCATGGATGATGGCGGCGGCGGTGTCCATCAATCTCTGTATGACCCGGGACAGCGAAGTCGCGTTTTCGCGCAACAGTTCCGAATCGCCGCGCTTGAGGTCCCCCTCCAGCTTCTCAAGGGTGACGGCGATCAGATGGTCGACTTGGCCGATGGTCTTCTCGAAGGGATCGCGATACTTGGCCGGAACATGGTCGTAGACTTCGATGGCCAGATCCTTGTCGGCGATGGAGCTGCCCTGGAAGTGCTCTTTGTAGGTTTTTGGCTTCCACTCCTTAGCCTCCTCGAGAAACTCCGGCATGTCGGGGATCATCTCGATGGTCATGACGATTTCGTTAAAGTGGTTGAGGTAATCGGTGGCCAGCAAGGTTTGTTCACTGACGTTGGAGCCGCGCACTTTTTCCTGCGCCAACTCAAACTCGGATTTTCCGTCCGTATTCGCATCCGCGTCATTTTCTTTCTCTGGAGCGGCGTTCGAGCCGCCTTCCAGAATGCCTTGAATGCCGGACATCGCCTCTTCCATGGATTGGGGGGGCTTAACGGGGCCCGAGCGCTCCAGATCGCCTATGGCGGATTTGATGTTCGCCAGCTTCGCTTCTACGGACTCCCCCGTAACCGCGACAACCGCTTCCGCCACTTTCTCATCATTGAGCGGCGACTCCCCGAAAAAGCGCGACTCGTAGACCTGGATAATGGCCAATGTCCGCTGGCTATAGAACAGCCCTTCGGCGTTAAGATCGAAACGCTCCTCAAGGTCCACAATCCGTTGATAAAGATTATGAGCGTCTATATTGGGATCGTCGCCCTCGTCAAATTCAGTCGATTCCTCCACCCCACTCAGCATCGCCCCGTAAACGTTAAGGATAAAGAGCACGCGATGGCTATAAGGCAGCTCATCGTTATCAAGCGCGAAGCGCGCTTCAAGCTCAACTATCTGATCATAAAGACCCTTGACGCTCATTGTGAGTCCCCCTCTCCACCTTGAAGCCGTTATTGTTCACAAATCACGACTAAATCGTCAAGAGATCAACATATCAAGATAAGTTGATTTTGAGAGAGCTTAATTCAATGAACGAATGATCCGGGCTTGAAAATTTTGATCATGAAGCTAATCCCAATTACAGCGGCGAGGGCGCCTCGTCATTACGCCAGCGCTTCCAGATGGTCCGGTAGGCGTCCTCCACATCCCTTGTGAACCGGCCGTAGACACCCTCAATTCGCCCGCGCATTTCAGAACCCAGCTCCGCCAATTCTTGGCGCCGCCCCGCCCATTCGACGGCGATCCGGTGATAGTCCTCGGTGCTTTCGGCGATCCATGCGTCCAGACCTAAGGGCCGGCAGGTAAAGGCGATTTGCCTTCCGATGATTTTCAAGGAGTCCAACAGGCCGACCACGGGCGTTCCCATCCATAGGCTCTCAAGGGTGGTGATTCCGCCGCCTTGAGGAAAAGTGTCAAGCGAGACGTCCACCCGATTGTAGGCCTCAAGGTGCTCGGCGTGGGACGTCTTGGAGAGCAGGATCAATCGGTCCTTGGCGATCCCATGACCGCTGAAAAAGTCCATGATCCCTTGGCGTAGAGGCGCCTCGCTCATTTGCGCGGCCTTGATCAGCAGCCGCGACTCAGGCGTGTCCAGCAATATCCGCGCCCACAAGGCCAGCGCCTGATCGCTGATCTTGGTGAACCTGTTGAAGCAGCCGAAGGTCATGGGTCCGCTGCCCGGAGGCTTCACTTGCGGCGCATGGGGCGGCGCGCGGAAACCGAAATAGGTCTCCAGGTAGATCGGCTTCTCGGGGATAATGGCCTCTTCCCCGGGCGGGGTGGCGGCCGCCGTCGTCAGGCGGTAGTCGATGGTGGAGAGTCCCGGCGGCATGTGGCCGACGCCGGTCACCTGTACCGGCGCCGGTTTATATCCGAAAACCGTCAGCCGGGCGCCCTTGGTGTGCCCGGACAGGTCGACCAGGATGTCGATGCCATCGGCGCGGATCATCTTAGCCAAGTCTTCATCGGAGACGCCCAGGGTGGCGCGCCAGGACGTCGCGGCGGTGCGCAAATCCCGGGTTATGGAGTCGGGGACTGCGTTTGCGTCATAACAGACCACCTCAAACTGCTCCCGGTCATGGTCCAGGATGAGGGGCGCGAACCCCTGGCACGCCGAGTGATGCCTGAAATCGGCGGAGACATAGCCGATGCGAAGGCGGCGGCCTTCATCACGGCTGTTGGCGTGAGGTTTGATCTTCCCCGAAAGCGGGCGGATGAAGCTATCGTCCCAGCGTTTGCGCTCGGCCTGCTGAGCCGCCTGATCCATGTTGGAAAACAAGTCCTGAATGAAAATCAGGTTGCTGTGAGCGACGGCGAAACCGGGATCAAGGGCGAGAGCTTTTTGATAACTGGCGCACGCCTCGTCCAGGCGCCCCATATCCTGGAGCGCGATCCCTAGGTTATTGTGGGTGTCGGCGTTACCGGGGTCCAGGTCGAGCGCCTTGTGGAAACTGGAAAGCGCCTCATCCATCCGCCCCAGTTCATTTAGAACGCACCCCATATTGCCGTGGGCCTTGACGTCATGGGGGTCGATGGAGAGGGCTTGACGCAGGCTGGCGGCGGCGTCATCCAGCCGCCCCGTCACCTGCAGGACCACGCCCAGGTTACTCAGCGCCTTGGCGTAATTAGGGTTTATGGAGAGGGCCTTTAGATAGCTGGCGCGCGCCTCGTCCAGCCGCCCCAACTCCTGTAGCGCACACCCCATATTGCCGTGGGCGTCGGCGTAATCGGTCTTCAGCGCCAGGGCCTTTTGGAAACAGGGGATGGCGTCGCCCGCACGCTCCATCTCCTGAAACGCCGTTCCCAGGTTGTTATGGGCGTCGGCGTAAGCGGGATTGAGATCAAGCGCCTTTTGGTAGTTGGCAATCGCCTCGTCCAGCCGATCCAGGTTCTGAAACGCAATCCCCAAGTTGTTGTAATAAATAGGCTGCTGGGGAGCGGTGGAGATGGCCCGCTTGATAAAATCAATGACGTTTTCAAAATCGCCGTCCCGATAGGCGAAAACGGACATCATGTGATTGGCCTCGGCGTGATCGGGATCGGACTCGAGAACTTGGCGGTAGGCGGCTTTCGCTTTTTCAGTTTGCCCACTTTGAAAGGCCTGGAGGCCTTCTTTGATAAGCCCCGCCAGAAGCCCTTCCATGTGGGGGGGCGCCGGCGCAACGTCGGCGCCATGCTCAAGGGTGCGCCGGGAATGGCCCCGCGATTTTTTTACAGCTTTCTTCGCAAGTTTCTTTTGGCGGCGTTTGACGGCTCTGGTCATTGCTAAGACCTATTGGAAAAACGCTTTAAGAACAAGGGGGTGACCGCTCAATTAGGGGAAGATCGGCTGTTGCTCCAAGCCCGAGGTCTCGGGAAATCCGAACATGATGTTCATATTCTGCACCGCCTGACCGGAAGCGCCCTTCACCAGATTGTCGATGGCGGACAAAATAATCGCCCGCCCTTCCAAACGGTCAGCGAAAACGCCGATGCGGCAATGATTGGAGCCGCGAACATGGTGGGTGGACGGCCTTTCGCCCTCCTTGACGACGCGCACGAAGGGCTCGCCCTTAAAGCGCTTGCTTAGGCGCCCCCGCAAGTCATCGGCGCTTTTGCCATCAGCCAGTTTGACGTAGATGGTGGACAGAATGCCGCGGTTCATGGGAACCAGATGGGGCGTGAAGCTAATGGCGACGGGCCGCCCCGCCGCCAGGCTCAGGCCTTGCTCGATCTCCGGCGTGTGCCGGTGGCAGGCGATGGAATAGGCCTGAACGCCCTCCGCCGCCTCGGCGTAAAGCGAGGTCTCCCTGAGCGACCGCCCGGCGCCGCTGACGCCTGACTTGGCGTCGATGATAATGCCGTCGGCGTCAATCAAGCCGGCTTGCAGAAGCGGCGACAGGGGCAATTGCGCCGAGGTGGGGTAGCATCCGGGGCACGCCACCAGCCGCGCCTTGGCGATATCTTCGCGGGCCAGTTCGCTCAAGCCGTAGACCGCCTGCTTCTGCAGCTCCGGGGCCTGATGCCCGAGACCGTACCAGCGGGCGTACGTCTCGACGTCGGCAAACCGGAAATCAGCGGAAAGGTCGATCACCTTGAGATGATCAGGCAATTCGGCGATGGCTTCCTGGGCTGTTCCATGGGGCAGGCAACAAAAGGCGACATGGGCGTCGCGCCAATCGACATCGGAAAGCCACACCAAGTTGGGAAGTTTCAAGCCGCTGAGATGGGGGAACACCTCGCCGAATGACTTCCCCGCCTTGCGCTCGGCGGTGGCGGCGGCGATCCGGACGCTGGGATGGTTGACGAGCAAGCGCACCATCTCGGCCCCCGTATAGCCGCTGGCCCCGACGATGACGGCGTTGATTTGCTTGGTCTTGGCGTTCATGCCGTTAAGCATAACGGCATAGAAATAAAACTGAAAGAGCGTCGTGCGGCCCGGCCCAAACGGAAATTATCGCTTGGAGAACTGGAAGCTTCTTCTGGCTTTGCGGCGGCCGTACTTCTTGCGCTCGACGACGCGGGAGTCGCGGGTCAGGAAGCCGCCGCTCTTCAGCGGCGCGCGCAGTTCCGGCTCGAAAAGGGTCAGCGCCTTGGAGATGCCGTGACGCACCGCGCCGGCCTGTCCGGACAGACCGCCGCCCTTCACCGTGCAGACCACGTCGTACTGGCCTAAGCGGCTGGCCGCGTCGAAGGGCTGATTGATGAGCATGCGCAGAACGGGGCGGGCGAAATAGGTCTCAACGTCGCGTCCGTTGACGGTGATTTTCCCCGGTCCCGGCTTGATCCACACGCGGGCGACGGCGTTCTTGCGCTTTCCCGTGGCGTAGGAGCGGCCCTGGGCGTCTTTTACAGGCTCGGGCGCCGCTTGCGGTTCGATTTGCGCCGGCGCGGGCTCAGCGGACGCCGCAGCGTCGCCTTCAGGGGCGCCTTCAGGGGTGGGGGGCTTCTCCATCAAGGTTTTCAGGTCCTTGAGATCGTCCAGGGGTTTGGTTCCCTCGGCCATGCTTTTAAGCGCTCCTCTTGTTTTTCGGGTTCATCGCCGCCACGTCAAGCGTCTCCGGCGTCTGCGCCGTATGAGGATGTTCTCCTCCGGCGTAGACATACAGCTTTTTCATTTGTTTGCGCCCCATGGGCGAGCGTGGAATCATCCGCTCCACGGCCTTGATGATCACCCTTTCCGGATGCTTGCCGCCGAGGATTGCGCCCATGGTGCGTCCCTTGATTCCGCCGGGATAGCCCGTATGCCAATAAAACGTCTTGTCCTTGAGCTTGTTGCCGGTCAGCCGCACCTTTTCGGCGTTGATGACGACGATGTTGTCGCCGCAGTCCATATGGGGCGTGTAAAGGGGTTTGTGCTTGCCCCTGAGCCGCGCGGCGATGACGCTGGAAAGCCGCCCGAGCACGAGGCCCTCGGCATCGACGACGAGCCACTTCTTTTGAATTTCAGACGGCTTGGCGGAATAGGTTTTCATTTTCTTTTTGTTATCCGGTGTCCTGTCTTGCGGATAGCGCCGGCAAACACCCCGGCTGACAGGGCGCGGAGTATGCCACGGTTTTCCCGCAAGTCAACGGAAAAAATCAATAAATCCCGGGGTTTAGGCGTGCGGTATTTCAATACCGCGTCTATCGAATTCACGGCGCCGCCCCGCTCAAGCTCAGCGCCGGTTTTGACTTTTGAAACTCAAAAAGCATACTCACCCCCCGTAAAACACAAGGCAAAACACGCTTAACCATTTGGAATTAAACAAAACACGGCTTATTTCCATCTCCAATGTAAACATCCATGGTCATTTGTAAGCCTTTCTGGTCTTAGCATTTTCCTCAAACATCACATCCTCGACAACGTGAACAAGAACATGAAGTGAATATAGGGCATGAGATTAGGATTGTCAAGGGCGTAATAGGAAAAATTCACCATTGAGGATGCCGAAGGGGGGGAAAGGAAAAAGGACCCGGCGAACCGAGCCCTTTAATCTTGTGACAGAAATCTTGTTAACGGGCTGCCACTCAAGTCTGGATGATTTAAACAAATTTACTTTACATTAAGAGGAGATACGATGCAACATTTATTCTGTTATTAGCTTTAAGGAATGGGAGGCGGCAATGCATTGGCGGCTTGGTCTGGATCTCGGCACGAATTCCAT
>CAJXGZ010000130.1 GCA_913053795.1 uncultured Rhodospirillales bacterium
TCTCCGCGCCTTCAATAAGGCGCCCGCCGAGCAGGAAGGAGAACGCGTCAAGCCAGCTTTTCGGGGAGAGGTAAACCCTTTGCCGTGGTATGGCCATGAGAGCCCCTTCGAAGTAGATATAACATGGCGCGGACAACAAGCGGAATGTCGTTGGCGGCTTGGCCCGGCATATAAAGAAGCCGCTGGCGCAGGAACAGCTTGAAGTATTTCCACGAGAAATAATAGGCGTGATAGAAGCGGTTGCGAAGCTCGGTAAGCTTTTGGCCGGGAACCAAACTCAGATTCCGGTGTATTGAGTTGTAGGGCGAAAAACTCAAGCCCCGCCCAAGATCGTCCATGCCCGCATCAAAGAATTCCGTGCCGGGATAGGGCGTGCAGTAATGGATCTGTACGGTGATGGCTTGGGCGGAGAGGGCGAGGCTCATGGTGTCCTCGATCTCCGCTTCCGTCTCCGTCGGATTTCCGATCATGAACATAAGCCTGAGCATCAACCCTTCCCGGGCGGCGTCTTGCAGGGCTTGTTCGATTCGGGCGCGGGTGACGCCCTTTCGCAACACGCCGAGGATTCGGTCGTTCCCAGACTCAACGCCAAAGCTCAAACCGACGCAACCGGCGGCCTTCATGCGTTTCATCAACTGACGGTCGACCAGATCGACGCGGGTCTGCGCCACCCATTTCACCGGCAAGTTCCGCTTCTCGATTTCGTCGCAAATATCCAAGACATGGTTTCTGTTGGCGGTGAAGCAATCGTCCTCGATGGAGATGGCGTTGACTTGGTGGTTTACGGCCAAATCCTCGAACTCTCCGGCGATGCGCTTGGCGCTGGCGCGCCGCAACGGACGGCCATAGGATTGCCTATGGTCGGCGCCGCAGAAGGCGCAGTCATAAGGGCAGCCCCGGGTGGTCAGAACATGCCCCCAGCGCACCGGACTGAACGTCGGAACCGGGAAGGAAAACTTGCGATAGCGTTTAAGGTCGAACAGCGCGTAATCGATAATAGGCAGGGAATCCAAATTCTTGATGAAAGGCCGCTCCTTTGTTTTCACCAGCCTGGCGGTCTTCTCGTCCCAATAGATCAGACCCGGAATTTCCTTAAGATGGCGGCCTTCATTCAGAGCCGCGACGAGTTCAACGGCGGTTTCCTCGCACTCACCGACGAGACCGAAATCGATGCGGGAAACGGCTTCCGGAAAATTGGTGGGGACCGAGCCGAAAATAACGGTGATCGCCGAAAGGTTTTTATTGATCTCGTCAATGGCCGGGAATACGCCCGTCGCCGCGTCAAAGAAAATGATGTGGGGATCGAACCGGGCGACGCCTTTCAAGGTTTTTTCCATAGACCATCCGTTGGCCCATACATCCATGACCTTCACCCGGATTCCCAAGTCCTGAAGCATGGTGGCGGTGGAGCCGATGGTGAAGGGAAGCGTCACGTCATGGGGATGATGACGCACATAACCGAAAAAGGGGGGGATACGGAGAAAAAGGGCTCGCGTAATTTGTCGGCGTTTCGCATTCATCAAAATAGAGTATCATATTTTCATTATTTTTGGGAGTAACTTTGCTGTCATGAACATTCGGCGCAATCCTGGAAAACTCTTGGCGCTGGCGCTTTTGTTGGCGGTGACGCTTGTCTTGTGGGTGTCCGCCGGGCAAGACGAAACCGAAGGGGATGGCGCCATAGGCCGGAAATTCCTTTACGAAACGTCCTTGACTTGGCAGGGCGCCATCGGCGATTTATTTTCTGCAATGCCTGCCAAGCCGCCTCAATTTAAGAAATACACAGGCGCCAGGACGGTGAAGCTTCCTCCCGCTGAGTTCAAGGGCCTGGCGGTGGAGGAAGCCATCCGGCGGCGGCGCTCCGCGCGCAAATTTTCGGACAGGCCCCTGAAGCTTGAAGAGTTGTCACAGTTGCTGTGGGCGGCCCAGGGCGTCACCGGGGAAAGGTTCAGAAAGCTGCTCAGGACAGCGCCTTCAGCCGGGGCGCTTTATCCCTTCGAGGTCTACGTTTTCGTCAATAACGTCGAGGGGCTTGAAAGGGGGCTCTATCATTACGGCGTCCGCGAACACCAACTGGAGCAGGTCAAGGCGGGGGATTTTCGAGCCGCCGTCACCGAGGCGGGGCTGGACCAGGACATGCTGGGCGCGGCGGACGCCACGTTCGCCCTGGCCGCCGTCATAGACCGCATCCGCTTTAAATACGGCGAACGCGGGTGGCGCTACATCTTTATGGAATCCGGGCACATCAGTCAGAATATTTATCTTCAGGCGGCGTCAATGGGGCTGGGGTCGGTGGCCGTCGGCGCTTTCCTCGATAAAAAGCTCAACGAGCTTCTTGGCCTTGACGGCGTAAACGAAGCCGCTATCGCCTTGCACGCGGTGGGAACGCTGTGACGCGCAAGGACGTCAATTACATTCTCGCCATCGTCTTGACTGTCTCCATCATCGTCACCGGAATTCTCGGCTATATCCAGTCCGAGCTGGAGCTTCGCAGGTTTTTTCCTCACCGCTACGCGGCCTATACGACCCTTTGTCTGGCGGGCGCGCATCTGTACCTCAATTTCGGAAAGCTTTGGCGTTATATACGTGGTCCGAGGGGGGGCGGGGACGATTCCTGAGTTTGTTCTCCGGGCTTCTATTCGCCGGCTACTCCATCTGCGCCAGTGGGGAGGAGATGCTGGCCACCAACAGCGAAATGATGAGGAAAGGCTAAAGAGAGCGGGGAGATTTCAGAATGGGCGCCAAGAACCCGAACACATGCTCCGGGGTCAACGCCTTCAGGCAAACGTTATCGGCGCATGGGGTTTTGCGGTGGTTGGCGGCGCTGACGCAAGGGGAGCAGGCGAGGTTGGCGTAGATCGGCGTCGTAACTCCCAGCGAGCCGTAAAGGTCCGGCGTCTCCGGACCGAAAATGACGAATGTCGGCATATGGGTGGCGGAGGCGAAGTGATTGGGTCCGGAATCATTGGTCACCATGAACTGGCTGATATGAAAAAGCGCAATCATCTCCTCAAATGTTACACAGCCGGCGAAATTGACGCAGCGCTCATCCGCCACGCCGTCGGCCAGGGATTGCAGGCGCCGCCTTTCCTCCGGCATTCCGGTTAGCAGCGCCAGCGCGGTTCCGCTTCGCCGTAATATCATCCGGATTAAATCCTGGAAATTACCCCGCGGCCAACGCCTTTGGGGAAGCAGGTTGCTGGCTTCGGCGTTGATCAGAATGATCTGGTGAACGGACTCGTCATATGCGGCGTAGCGGCTTTTGACGATTTCCCTGACCCGTTCGCTTTGCTTGGCGTCCGGAGACATCTTCGGCGCCGTCAGGTCTTCGCCGTCCAGAGCCACTTTGGAATAGGGCTCTCCCGCCGTTCCGGGGATCAGCGCATGGGCCAGGGCCAGAAAATTCTTGGCGATGTGCATGTGGGGATTGTACTGCACCCTGTGAGTCAGGAATCCTCCCCGGTACAGCCCCTCATTGAAAAAGGCGTGGAATCCAACCTTGTTAACGGCGCCGCTGAACCCGGCCAACAGCGCCGAATATCTGGAAAAGAGCTCAATATCCACCACCGTGTCGATACGATTCCTGCGCGCCCAGAAAAAAAACCGGATGGTGTCGAGAATGAATGCGCCGGGCGCGTTCTCGCGGATGGTGAAGACGTTTTCCTTGCTAGCCTGGCTCACCAAATGCAGGCATATTTTCGTCCTGTTGAAGGTGAGGAAGAAAAGCTCCGCGGCGAATTTTTCCTCAAGCTTCCTCAAGCACGGGCTTGCCAGTATGATGCTTCCCATTTCGGAAAGCCCAATCAAAAGGACTCGTTTTGTTTCCACATTCCTCACCCTTTTCAGCCGCCCGAAAGGCCATAAAAGGAGCGTCCCTAAGAAGCACAAGGGAACGCCGGCGTAGAAATCAATCTTTCGCATCAGATCGACGTTCATGCCTTTATATTCTCCACACGTCCATTGCGCCCAGTCATTTGGGGTAGCCGATGGTCATGAGTATGTCAAATTTACGCCTGGGGGTGGTTGGGCTCAGTTTGATATTGCTTGTTTATGGTTTGGCGCGCATGGAGGCGCCGGTGACAATTACCGCCAAGCCGGCGCACATCCTCGCCTATCACGACATCACTCCAAAGCCTCAAGACTCCTGGTCCAGAACGCCTAAGCGCCTGGAGACGGATTTTCGTCTGCTCGCGGAAAAAGGCGTTAAAGTGATCAAGTTGGAAACCTACATAGAGAGCGTGCTTAAAGGAGCGTCCTTGCCGGATAGTTGGGTGGTTATTACCTTTGACGACGGCGCCGCCGGGCAATTCCGTTACGCCCGGCCTCTTCTCAAACGGTTCGGATATCCGGCGACATTTTATGTCAACACCGATGGGAGGGCCGGCTCTATGACGGTTGAGAATTTGGCCCAACTGGTGGGGGAGGGGTTTCAAGTAGCCTCCCATGGCAAAAGCCATACCCCGTTCACAAAGCTCTCCTTGAAACAGGCGCGGAGGGAAATAAAGCAATCACTGGAATTCTTGCGCGGCAAACTGGGGGTGGAGACTCAAGACTTCTGTTTGCCCAACGGCCTTTATCGTCCCGAACACGAACCTCTGTTCGTCGAGATGGGATTGCGCTCCATCGCCTTGACCACCACCGACCATGGTCCGGGGCATCCGGACCTTATCAAAATACGCCGTCTTGAAGTCAAGAGAGACACGAAAAGCATCGAGATGTTGGCGAGGGTGCTTGGAAGGACGCGGCAATGATGCGGCGGCGGCCATGGATCGTCATATGCCTGTTGGCCGTCTTGGCCGCCGCCGCTACTCTTCGCGCCCCCGGCGTTTACTGGGGCGACGGAGATTTAATTCCAGAGCGGTTTGTCCATTGGCACCCCGACGAGATCACCCATGTCCGCATGGCCGAGCAATTCCTCAAGAACGATGTTGATTACGGAGCCGATTACGTCAAGGGATTCGCCGTCCACATAGTCTTGGCGGCGGCGGCGGTTCGTCCCTTCGTCGAGTCTCTTTCCAAAAACGACCTGTACCGGATCGGGCGCTGGTTGTCTTTGATCTACGGGCTGGGGATCGTGCTCCTTGTCTACATCGCACTTTACCGTATTAGCGGCAATCAGGGCGTGGCTCTGCTCGCCGCCGCCTTGATGGGGCTTAACGGTTTAGGGATAACGCAAAGTCATTTCGCCACCTCGGATTCGGCCAGCGTTTTCTGGATGTGGATGACCGCTATTCTCGCCTACGCCGCCGTGTCCCGCGGCTCCAGGCCGGCCATGCTGGGGGCTTGGGCGGCTTGCGGCGTGGCCGTGGCCGTCAAGGTGGCCCTGGCCGCTTTTGCGCCGCTGGTGGTCATGCACTGGGCCGGGTTCCGCAAACCTAGGCATATGGTTCTGGGAGCGATGACGTTGACAACGGTGTTTCTCGCGGCCAATGGATTTGGCCTGGGAGCGGAAGGTTTCCTGGCCATAGCCCAGAAGCTTCTGTTCGATAACGTTCAGGTCATTCCACAACATTCCTTTTTAGAGACCCTGACCGCCGTCGCCGTTTCCTTGCCTCCCGCTTTTTCCTTGCCCGTCTTGGTTCTGGCCGTGACCGGCCTTGTTTTGGCGCCCCGGAAAAACTGGATCATATGGGGCCTATTCGCCTCGCCGGCGCTGGCCCATCTTTTTTTGGTGATGTTTCTCGACGATCCCTTCGAGCGGCATCTGCTGCCCTTGGCCCCGGTTGTCTCGGGCTTGGCCGCCTGGGGATGGTGGAAGCTTCTGGACGGGACCAGACGGCCGCTGCTTTGGTCGGCTCCGTTGGCCGCTTATCTACTGTTTTTCGCAATAGAAGGGGAGCGCCCGTTCTGGCGGGACAATCGCATCAACGCCCGGCAATGGATAATAAACGAAGTTGACGGCGGCGCCTCCATCCTTCAGGGGCCTTACGCCAAGCTTAAATTGCCCAAAAAAAAATATAAGGTGACGAGCTTTAATAGATGGTCGAAGAAAGTTCCGGACATGGAAGGCTTCGACCTTATCGTCCTGCACGAAGCCCACACGTACCGCTACGCCCGTTCACGGCTTTCGCCGTGGAGGCGGCCCAAGGCGGACAATATCTATCATCCGGACAAGTTCTCCCTAAGATACTTGGATGCGCTGCAAAGCGGCCGGGCGCCGTTCAAGCTTGTTAAGCCGTCCCATTCCTTGACGCCGTGGACGTGGGAAAGGGCGCTCTATAAGCGCTATTTCGGGACCTTCCAAAGCTTCTCCGGCGATCTGTATATTTATCGAAAAGGCTAGGACGGCCCCTTGGCGTCGAAACGAGCGAAGGCGACATGTCCCCTCTGCATTTTTGCCGCCTTTTTCAACTCGGCGATTTTCTCCGATATTGCTTCGAGGGCTGTTGGGGGGATATCGGCGGGCAATTCGAGGACCGCCGCGCTTACGGTTAGAAGGCCGTACCTTTGCCTTTCGCCCCTGCGGTTAGAGGCGTAAATACATTTTTTCTTACGGCTTTCGTCATCGTAGAAGCTCACCACGTCGTGGGAGAAGTCGGCGATCAGGGCATTGACGATCTTGAGGACATCTTGGCGGTTCAGGTTTTTGAATCCGGCGAAAAA
>CAJXGZ010000131.1 GCA_913053795.1 uncultured Rhodospirillales bacterium
ATCACGTATTTGCATGGCCTTCTTTCAAGTGGTAGTCAGGACCACGGATTCAATCCGCGCTGGATCCGTCCAATCTGTCTCATCCGTGGTCGATTTCCCCGTCGATCCCAAGCTGAGACATTCTCTCGAGTGTCATCGCGCAGCATTCAGGCGAGACATCCATCGCCAGGCAGACGCGCCCGAGCGCATCGGCCGCTGCCATCCCTTGGGCGGCGCCGGCCTGGACCCGGTTCCGGAGGATGGGGAAAGCTGATGGGCGAATTCCGCAACGTCATCCTGGCCATCCTCTTTTCCTTCATTATTCTGTTCGGATTCGACATCTATTACGGAAACCGCTACGCGCCGCCCGACGGCGCCCAACCGCAAGACGGACAGCCGGCTCTTCCCGGAACGGCGCAAGCGCCTACGCAAACGGCGCCGCAAGCCCAGACGCAAGAAATGCCGACCGCGCCCGGAGCGCCCGGCGCCGCGCCGCGGGCCCGCAAGCCGTCGGCCTTGGAAAAGCGCGGCGATCTGATTAAGGCGGTTCCCAGGGTGAAGATCGCAGCGAAAAGGCTGCACGGCTCCATCTCCCTCACCGGCGGCCGCGTTGATGATTTGTCTTTGGCCGACTACCACGAGGAAATCGACCCCTCCAGCCCCGAGATCGTCATGCTTTCGCCCCAAGGGTCCGAAAAATCCTATTACGCCCAGTTCGGCTGGGTCGCTCCGTCCGGCGTCAAGACGCCCGGACCCGACACCGTGTGGACGGCGGATCGTAAAACCCTCACCCAGAAGAATTCGGTGATCCTGAGCTGGGACAACGGCCAGGGCCTGCGTTTTACGCGGACCTTCGCCATTGACGAAAACTTTTTGCTTTCCTTGACCCAGCGGGTGGAGAACACAGGCAAGCAGCCGGTTTCGCTCAATCCCTTCGGCCTGATCTCGCGCCGCGGCACGCCGGAATTGACCGGCTACGTCATCCTGCATGAAGGGCTGCTCGGCGTTTTCAACGACACCCTGGCCGAGGTTGACTACGACGAAATCCAGGAAGCCGGCGTCATCAAGCAATCCACCACCGGCGGCTGGATCGGCATCACCGACAAGTACTGGCTGGCGGCCCTGATTCCCGACCAGGAGACCTCGGTGAACACCCGCTTCTACTACCGCCTCGACGACAAGACCGACGTCTACCAGGTGGATTACGTGGGCCAGCAGGCGACCATCGCCCCGGGCGCCGCCTTCGAGACCTCCAGCGGACTGTTCGTCGGCGCCAAGGAAGCGAAGCTTTTGGACAGGTATGAGGAAGAAGAGGGAATCACCCGCTTTGACTTGGCCATTGATTTCGGCTGGCTGTACTTCCTGACCAAGCCCATCTTCTACGGCCTGATCCTGATCAACGATTACGTCGGCAACTTCGGCCTTTCCATCCTGCTGCTGACGGTGATCATCAAGGGGCTGTTCTTCCCTCTCGCCAACAAGTCCTACGTGGCCATGAGCAAGATGAAAAAACTGCAGCCCGAAATGGAGAAGTTGCGCGAGCGTTTCGGCGATGACAAGACGCGCCTGAACCAGGAGATAATGGCCATGTACAAGCGGGAGAAAGCCAATCCCGCCTCCGGCTGCCTGCCCATCCTCATTCAAATTCCGGTGTTCTTCGCCCTTTACAAGGTGCTGTTCGTCACCATCGAGATGCGCCACGCGCCGTTCTTCGGCTGGATTCAGGACCTGTCCGTTCCCGACCCCACCACGATCTTCAATCTTTTCGGCCTGCTGCCCTTCACCCCGCCCGATATCCTGATGATCGGGGTGTGGCCGCTGGTCATGGGCGTTTCCATGTTCCTACAGCAAAAACTCAACCCGCAGCCGGCGGACAACATGCAGGCCAAGATCTTTATGTTCCTGCCCATCCTGTTCACCTTCATGCTGGCCCAGTTCCCGGCGGGTCTGGTGATTTACTGGGCCTGGAACAACACCCTGTCCATCCTTCAGCAATGGGTCATCATGCGGCGCATGGGGGTGAAGATTTAGGTCATGTCCTCCTCCGGCGACTGGCTGTTCGCCCAGAAGTGTGAATTCATCCTCGGCGCCGCCGAACTTTCCCAGGTTCCCGAGACCGGTCTGCCCGAAGCCGCCTTCGCCGGACGCTCCAATGTGGGCAAGTCCTCGCTGATCAACGCCCTGACCGGCCATAAGGCGCTGGCCCGGACCTCCAACACCCCGGGGCGCACCCAGCAGATCAATTTCTTCGACCTCGGCGGGCGGCTGACGCTGGCCGACCTTCCCGGCTACGGCTACGCCAAGGCGCCCAGGGAGACGATCCGGCAATGGACGCGGCTGGTGAACGCCTATCTGAAGGGACGCCAAGCCTTGCGCCGGACCTGCCTCCTCATCGACGCCCGCCACGGCCTCAAGGATTCTGACCGTTCGCTGATGGCCATGCTGGACGAAGCCGCCCAGTCCTACCAAGCGGTCCTGACCAAGTGCGACAAGATCAAGAGGGCCGCCTTGGAAAGCGCCATCGAAAAGACCGCCAAGGAGCTGGCCGCCCATCCCGCGGCCCACCCCCGCATCATCGCCACCAGCGCCAAAAAGGGGGCTGGAATCCAGGAACTGCGCGACGTCCTGGCGGCGCTGTGCTAGTATTGTCATAAGCTCCCGATCAGGGAGAAAGTGGAGAGTGCGCCATGATGCGCCGACGCAACGCCAAGATCATCGCCACCTTAGGGCCCTCGGCGAACGACCGCGAGAGCATCGCCGCCCTGTTCAAGGCCGGCGCCGACCTGTTCCGGCTTAATTTCAGCCACGGAACCCACGAAGATCACCGGGCGCGCATCGCCGCCATCCGCCAGGTGGAGCGCGAGGTGGGGCGGCCCATCGGCGTGCTCATGGACCTGCAGGGGCCCAAGCTGCGCATCGGCAAATTCTTCGACGGCCCCGTCCACCTCAAGCGCGGGAGCCGGTTCCGCCTCGATTTATCCGACGAGCTTGGCGGCGCCGAACGCGTCGGCTTCCCCCATCCCGATGCGCTCGCCGCCTTGAAGGCGGGGACCGGCATCCTGCTTGACGACGGCCAAATGCGTCTTCGTTGCCTGAAATGCGGCCCCGATTACGCCGAGACGGAAGTCATGGTCGGCGGCGTGCTGTCCAACCACAAGGGGGTCAACCTTCCGGGCTCCATGCTGGCAACCTCGCCGCTGACCGAAAAGGACCACCGCGACCTGGCTTTCGGCCTCAAGCTGGGCGTCGATTGGGTGGCCCTTTCCTTCGTCCAGGAAGAAGCCGACGTCGATGAAGTGCGCGCTTTGATCGGCGGCAAAGCCGGCGTCATGGCCAAAATCGAGCGCCCTTCGGCGATCGACCATCTGGAGCAAATCGTTGAACACGCCGACGCCGTCATGGTGGCCCGCGGCGACCTCGGCGTCGAACTGCCGCCGGAAGAGCTTCCGGCCATCCAGAAACGAATTCTCAGGGTCTGCCGCAGGGCGGGCAAGCCGGTGGTCGTCGCCACCCAGATGTTGAACTCCATGATCCACGCGCCGACGCCGACCCGGGCCGAGGCCTCGGACGTGGCCACCGCCGTTTACGACGGCGCCGACGCCGTCATGCTGTCCCAGGAAACGGCGGCCGGCGAGTTCCCGCTGGAAACCGTTGAAATGATGGACCGCATCATCTACGGCGTGCGCCAAGATCCCCACTTCCGGGAGATGATCGACGCCGCCCGCCCCGAGCCCGAGGCCGCCGAATCAGACGCCATCATCGCCGCCGCCCGGCAAGCGGCGGACACCGTTTCGGCCCGCGTCATCGCCACTTTCACGGCGTCGGGCTGGACCTCCATCAGAGCGGCCCGGGAACGCCCCCACGTGCCGATCCTCGGCCTCACCCCGCACCTTGAAACGGCGCGCAAGCTGACCCTCGCCTGGGGCGTCCACCCGATCCTCATCAAGGAGCTGGAAAGCTTCTCAGGCATGGTCGAACAAGGCCTCGCTGTGGTCCGCGACCTAGGGCTGGCCAAATCCGGCGACAAGGTGGTGCTGACGGCGGGGGTGCCGTTCGGAACGGAAGGCACCACAAACATCCTAAGAATCGCGACGCTGCCCTAAGGCCCCGGTAATTAAGCCATAAAATAGCCAGAAAGGGACATTACCTTGCTCTTAGTGGGAGTTATCCACTGCAACAGAACCGGTTTTGACCTTGATTGAGCAATCTCGCGAAACCATTTTAATAGGGTAAGAGACTGATCATGGGTGGGAGCGGCGGCCTTGGAGCCGTTCGTTGGAGTATTTCGGCTATGGACGTAAGCCATGACGCATATTCATCCTGTCACTTTCCATGCCCGCGACCCGGAAGCAAACGCCGAGACGGCCAGCTCCAGTGACCGTCGGCGGCGATCCGAACCCCCCGATTTCTTTGCTGACATGCTCGCCTCGCTCAGACGCGCCGAACTTGACCGGTTTTTCGGGGGCGCTCCCCCGGCGGTCAAGAGACGCGGCGGTTCGGAGTGGACCGGCGATGGCGATAACGCCTTGACCCGACAGGCTAAAAACATCTATCAGGCGATGCTCGACATCATCGGACATTGATGACGGGGGCGACGCCTTCTTCTGGGGCTCCTCTCCCTAATCTTGGTGCAAAATTAACTTTTGGGCGTTAGATTTCCGCCCATGAGCAAAGTCAGCGAAAAATCCAGGCAGGAGTGGTTGGCACAGGCCAGGACCTTGTCCGAGGCGTTGCCTTACATGCGCCGCCACGCCGGCAAGACCCTTGTCATCAAGTATGGCGGCAGCGCCATGGGCGAGGACCGGCTGGCGGGGCTGTTCGCCCGCGACGTGGTGCTGGTGAAGCATGTGGGCGTCAACCCGGTGGTGGTGCACGGCGGCGGCCCGCAGATCGGCGAAATGCTGGAACGCTTGAAAATCAAAAGTGAATTCGTCGACGGATTGCGGGTCACCGACTTCGAAACCGTGGAGGTGGTGGAGATGGTGCTGTCCGGCGTCATCAATAATCGGATCGTCTCCGCCATCAACGGGGCGGGCGGCTACGCCGCCGGGCTTTCGGGCAAGGACGGCAACCTGATCCTGGCCCGCAAGCTGGACCGCGCCAAGCGCGACCCGGATTCCAATATCGAGAAGGTGCTGGACTTAGGCCTCGTCGGCGAGCCCGAAAAGGTGAATCCCCATCTTCTTGAGGTGTTCGAGGAGTCAGACATCATTCCCGTCATCGCCCCCATCGGCGTCGGGCCGGAGGGCGAGACCTTGAACATCAACGCCGACACGGTGGCTGGAGCCATGGCTTCGGCGCTGTCGGCGGCGCGTCTGTTGATGCTGACCGACGTCAAGGGAATCCTCGATTCTGAGGGAAACCTGATTGAAGAGCTCACCGTTTCCGAAGTCCGCAAACTGATTGAGGACGGCGCCATCAAAGGCGGCATGATCCCCAAGGCGGAAACCTGCATCGACGCCATCGACAACGGCGTTGAGGGCGCCGTCATTATCGACGGGCGGGTTCCCCACGCCCTTCTGCTGGAGTTGTTCACCGAGCACGGCGCCGGCACCCTTATCATCCCGGATTAGAGCTCTCCAAGAAAATCAAGCTGCCACTTCATCTCGTCCTCGGAGAGGGGGAAGTCGGATCCGCTGGAGGCGCCGAGTACGTCCCTGGGTTGGATGCGGGCGATTTTCAACTGGAGATGTTCGCCGATTTTCATGGAAAGGCCCGCCTTCCAGGTGAGGGACACGATCCCTTTCGCGCTCTTGGCTGAGATGATGTTTTCGATGGTTTTCGGCTGCATGTTGGCGAGCACGGCGAGCGCCGCCTTGACGAAGTCCTTTTCTCCCGCCTTCAAGGCGTCGGCGACCAGGGATTCGTCCAGCTTGCCTTCCTGCCTCAGGCGCTTGGCGGTTTCCAGGGATGTTTCGTCGGGGTTGGCGGCCGCCCAGGGATCATCGCTCTGCGAGTCCTTATCCTTACCCTTCTTTTTCGATTTCTTTTTCTTTTCCGGTTCCGATTCGCTGGGGGCTTCCAGGTCGCCGGCTTCGATGCGCTTGTGGACCGCCTGCTTGACCGCCTCGGCGGTTTCGGGGTCCAGGTCCTTGCGATTGGTGAGAATATCCACCAGGTTGTCGGCGACAAAGCGGGCCAGCCGCGCCGCCGCGCCGATGAAACCGGCGCATGATGCGCTCTTGCTTGATACGACAGAATTGTCTATAGACGCCGCTGTTACCAAGGCGGTGGCCAATATAAAAAGAATCATCGGGGGTCGGGACTAAAACCGGCCCTTTCGTGTTTTTGAGAGACCCGCCTTGCACCCTGAAACCCCAAGACCGGTGGACCCAACCACCCGGCCCGTTAAAGCACTGAAAAGGAACTGGATTATATGTCTGCATCTGCAACGATGGAAGAATTTGAAAGCCTTCTGAACGAAAGCTTTGAACTTGAAACCCCCGACGAAGGGTCAGTCGTCAAAGGCACGGTTTTGCCAATTGAAGCTG
>CAJXGZ010000132.1 GCA_913053795.1 uncultured Rhodospirillales bacterium
TGGTGTCCGGAACGAGGCGGCAACTGTACCCATAGGGAGACAAATCGAGGGCGAGAAACACCTCCTTGGTCGTCTTCGTTCCCTTGAAGACCATGGCATCGGCTCCGCCTCGGCGGGTGACGTATTCCTTTAGATCGAATTGAATGCCTTGAAGAAATAGGAACGCCTCGATCAGATTTGATTTGCCCGCCCCGTTCTGGCCGATGACGATGTTGATATCACCGATATCCACACGTTGATCGCGAATTGACTTGAAACCCTTGATTTCAAACGCCCTCAGTTTCCCGAATTCAGCCATGCTAAAACATCCTCCACGTCGAACATTAACGTATGGAAGTCTTGTTCAATCAAGTGAACTTTCCAGGATTCGTCAAAGGCGGCGCCGATATTCATGACATGTTGGCCAGGCGTCTTGCCTGGTCCTCGGCGGTGAGGGAGTCGATGAGGTCGTCGAGACCGCCGTTCATGATCTGGGGGAGCTTGTGCAGCGTCAGGTTGATGCGGTGGTCGGTGACCCGGCCTTGAGGGAAGTTGTAGGTGCGAATTCTTTCCGAGCGGTCGCCCGAGCCCACTTGGCCTTTTCGCGCGTCGGCGCGCTCGGCGTCCGCCTTGGAGCGTTCGTGTTCGTAAAGGCGGGCGCGCAGGACCTTCATGCCCTTGGCCTTGTTCTTGTGCTGGGATTTCTCATCCTGGCAGGAGACGACGATGCCGCTGGGAATATGGGTGATGCGCACGGCGCTGTCGGTGGTGTTGACCGATTGCCCGCCGGGTCCGCTGGCGCGGAAGACGTCGATTCGCAAATCCTGGCCGGCGATTTGAATGTCCACCTCCTCGGCTTCGGGCAGCACCGCCACGGTGGCCGCCGAGGTGTGGATGCGTCCGCTGGATTCGGTGCTCGGCACCCGTTGCACCCGATGCACGCCGGATTCGAATTTCAAGCGCTCGAAGACGTTGCGCCCGGAAACGGAGACGATGGCCTCCTTATAGCCGCCGATGCCGATTTCGCTCAAATTCATCAACTCGAACTTCCAGCCCCGGGCCTCGGCGTAGCGCTGGTACATGCGGAACAGGTCGGCGGCGAACAAGGCCGCCTCGTCGCCGCCGGTTCCGGCGCGCACTTCTAAGATGGCGTTCTTTTCGTCCGCCGCGTCCTTGGGCAAAAGCAGCACCTTGATGCGCTGCTCCACCTGGGGCAGGCCGTTCTTGAGTTCGGCAAGCTCTTCGCGGGCCATGGCGCGCATTTCATCGCCGGCGCCGGGGTCCGTGATGAGGGTCTCCAGGTCTTCCATTTCCGTGGTCAGTTTCCGCATTTCGCCGATCGCCTTGACCACCGGCGTCAAGCTGGCGTACTCCTTGGACAGGCTCACGATGTCCTTCGCCACCGAAGGGTCCAGGCTAGCCAAGGCGTTTCCCAGTTCCTCATAGCGGGCGGCGACCTTCTCAAGGCTTTCTTCAAGGCTCAATTCAGCTACTCCTTATCATCATCCAGGTTGAACAGGCGCCTGAGCGCATGCTCGGCGGCGTCCAGGTTTTTTTCCGTTGCCATATGGCGCATGGCCTTGGAGGGGTCGTGGAGGAGACGCCGGATCAACAGGCGGGTGGCCTTTTCGGCGTCGTTCCCGGCGTCGGCCAGGGCTTCATCGCGCACGCTCTCAAAATGCGCGCGAAGCAGGCTCAAGGCCGGAACGGCCGTTCTCTCGGCTTGTCCGCGCATGAAGGCGGCGACCTCTGAGTTGATAATGTCCATGGCGCCGCTGACTTCGGTTTCACGCGACGCGCGGCCCTCCATGGCCACCCTTTCCAGGTCGTTGAGGTCGTAGAGAAAAGCCTCCTCGATGCGGTTCACCGCCGGGTCGACATCGCCGGGGACGCCCGTATCCACCAGGAGCGCCGGCTTGAAACGCCGCTTGCGCAAGGACGCTTCCACCAGATCGGCGCCGATCACATAATGGCGCGAGCTGACCGAGGTCAAAACGATATCCGCGTCCACCATCAGGGCGGGCAACGTATCGAAGGCGGCGACGTGGCAATCCAGGGTCCGGGCCACGGCCCCGCCGCGGGCCTCCTTGGGGTGGGTGACCGTCAAATGGCCGAGACCCGCGGAAATCAGGTTCTCGGCCACCAATTCCGATCAACAGGCCCGAACAGCCGGAAAGGTCGCCGTGGACGTTCCTTGCAAGTTGGGTCGCCACGGCGGCCATGGATACCGGCCGCTGGCCGATGGCGGTTTCCGAGCGCACCCGCTTGGCCGCCGCGAAAGCCGCTTGAAACAGCGCTTCCAAGCCGCCGCCGCTCATCTGAGCGCCGCGCGCTAAGCGGTGGCTGTCTTTCACCTGCCCCAAAACCTGGGGTTCGCCGATCATTAGGCTGTCCAGCGACGCCGTGACCGTAAAAATCTGGCGCACGGCGTCCTCGTCCCAGAGGACGTAAATCTGATCGCCAAGATCGCCGGGATTCAATTCAGCATGCTCGGCCATGACTTTTTTAATACGCTTTTCGGCGCCGTCTCCGGACGTAGCGATGGCCTGAACCTCCACCCGGTCGCAGGTGGAGAGCACCATGGCCTGTTCAATTCCCAATTGGCTCAAACGTTTTAGAAACGCCGGAGCCGCCGACTCCTCGACGAAAAGACGGTCCCTCAGCGTCATCGAGCTGGAGCGATGATTGGCGCCGACAACCAGGGGCCGGCCAACGTCTGAGGCTGAGGCTGAGTCTCTGGGCATAACTAATTGTAACGGGCGAGGTGGTCCTCCAGAGACGCCAGAGGCTCTTCCCTTTGTTCGCCCGAATCCATGTCGCGCACGCGCGCCGCGTCCCGTGACAGTTCGTCCTCGCCCAGCATCACGGCGGCGCATGCATTGACTTTGTTGGCGCGCTTCATGCGCTTGCCCATGTTGCCGGAATACCCGAGATCAACGGTGAAGCCGGCTTGGCGCAATTGCTGGGCGAGAGCAAGGGCTGGGGCGGCTTGCCCGGGCGCAACGGGAATCACGGCGATCGGACGCCTTCGCTCTACCGGCTCGGCGATCAACATGGCCAGACGCTCGACGCCGGCGGCCCATCCGGTTCCGGGCGTCGGCGGGCCGCCCATTTGCTTGATCAGGCCGTCGTAACGCCCTCCCGCCAAGACGGTTCCTTGCGCGCCCAATTCCTGGGTGGTGAATTCAAAAGCCGAATGGCAGTAATAATCCAAACCCCGCACCAGGCGCGGGTTAAGGACATAGGCGACTTTGGCGGTTTCCAGTCCCTCCAGCAGTTCGTCGAAAAACCGTTTTGATAAGTCATTGAGGCTATCGGCCATGTCCGGCGCGTCCTTGATGACGGCGCGGTCGCCCGGGTCCTTGGAATCGAGGATTCGAAGGGGATTGCGCTCCAGCCTTTCCAGGCTTTCCTTGGACAGCTCGCCTTTGCGCCCGAGCAGGTATTCAACCAGCGTTTCCCTGTAGGCGCCGCGGCTTTCGCCGTCGCCGAGGGTGTTCAGCTCCAGGGTCGTCTTGCCGCCGACGCCGAGGGCCTGAAGGAATTGGGCGGCCATGGCGATGACCTCCACGTCGGCAAGAGGCTGGGCGACGCCCAGCAACTCCACGCCCACCTGATGGAACTGGCGAAGACGCCCCTTTTGGGGGCGTTCGTAGCGGAACATGGGGCCGCGGTAGAAAAACTTGAGCGGCAATTGCTGGGCAAGGCCGTTGGAGATCAAGGCGCGCGCCACCCCGGCGGTGTTTTCCGGACGCAGGGTGATGGAGTCGCCGCTGCGGTCCTCGAAAGTGTACATCTCCTTGGTGACGATATCCGACGATCCGCCCAGGGTGCGGGCGAAAACGTCCGTGAATTCGAATAGGGGCGTGGAAATCTCGCCATAGCCATAGCGCGCCGCCACCTCATCGGCGGTTTTCTCCACCAGCCGGCGCCTCAGGCTTTCCTCGGGCAAGATGTCATGGGTTCCGCGAACGGGTTTGAGGGAAGACATGGCTATTCCCCGGCCTTGATTTCAGCGGCTCTGTTTTCCACAAGCTCGACGATATGATCCACCAATTCTTCTTCGCTGATTTTATGATCGGTTTTTCCCGACATATAAACCATATGCTCGCCGCCGCCGCCGCCGGTGACGCCGATATCCGTCTCGCTGGCTTCGCCGGGGCCGTTGACCACGCAGCCGATGATGGACAAGGACATGGGCGTCTCTATATGGGACAAGCGGTCCTCCAGGTTGGCCACCGTCTTGATGACGTCGAAGCCCTGGCGGGCGCATGTGGGGCAGGCGATCACGCGCACGCCGCGATGACGCAGATCCAAGCCTTTCAGGATGTCGAAGCCGACCTTGACCTCCTCCACCGGATCGGCGGAAAGGGAAACGCGCAGGGTGTCGCCTACCCCCTCCCACAACAGCGCGCCGAGGCCGATGGAGGAAATGACGGTTCCCGCCCTTAAACCCCCGGCCTCGGTAACGCCTAAATGCAACGGATAATCACAGGCCTTGGCCAAGGCGCGGTAGGCGGCGACGGCGAGGAAAACATTGGAGGCCTTGACGCTGATCTTGAATTCCAGGAAATCGTTGTCCTCAAGAATGCGGGCGTGGTTGAGGGCGCTTTCCACCATGGCCTTAGGGCACGGCTCGCCGTATTTCTCCAGAAGGTCGCTTTCCAGGCTGCCGGCGTTGACGCCTATGCGCATGGAGCATGCGTGATCCTTTGCCGCCTTGATCACCTCGCGCACGCGCGCGGCGGAGCCGATGTTTCCGGGGTTGATGCGAAGACACGCGGCTCCGGCCTCGGCGGCCTCGATGGCCCGTTTATGATGAAAGTGGATGTCGGCGACGATGGGAACGCCGGCCCGGCTGACGATGTCCTTTAGAGCGGTAGTAGACTCCTTATCAGGGCACGACACCCTGACGATATCGGCGCCCGCCTCCGCCAGGGCGCGCACCTGGGCGGACGTGGCGTCGGCGTCGGAGGTCAGGGTGTTGGTCATCGACTGCACGCTGATGGGCGCGTCCCCGCCGACGGGGACGCCGCCGACATTGATGCGGCGGCTTTGACGGCGCTGAATGTCACGGTATGGCCGGTCGCTCATATAAGACTCTTAAGACTCTTAAAGATTATGAGAAGAAAGATGAGGGTTTATAACGCATACAACACTTACGCCCAAACAATCTGATGGCGCCCAAACAATCTGATGGCGCTTTAAGTGTTCTGGATCAGGCATATGATGCCCATACGATCGTGTTTCCCGTTTCCTCGGTAGGAGGGCGCGCGGCGGCGATGCTGGCGCATCGTCAAGTGTGCCCGACGCCCCGAGGAAGCGGGAAACGCGACCCGTAGGGCGGCCTTGCGAGCCCCCCGGCGTCGTTGCGCGCCGCTTGTGATGCGTTAGCATCATGGCGCGACGCGCGCCTAGCCGGATGAACTCGCAAGGCCGTCGTATGGGTATCATATGCCTGATCCAGAACACTAGGGGGATTATTCGGTCACCGCCGTTCCGTCGAGCAGTTTTTTAACGTCCAAGGCGACGCTTCTGCGGGCTGATCCACTGCCCCCTAGGGGCGGCGCGGCCTTGCCGTCAATTAATATCTCCAGGGCTTCGGTGTTGCTGGTCAGGAGCCTGAGGCCCTTTCGGTTCGGAACGCGGTAGCTGTCGCCGCGCCGTAAAAGACGGGTGAGCAGCAATTTCTTGGAGACATCGTCGCGAATCTGAATCCAGCTATTTTTTTTGGCGCGCACCAGAATGCGGTTTTCCCCTTTTTTGGCGCCGAAAACCCTTCCCGAGACGGCGCTTTTGGAAGCCGTATCGCTGACTTCCGGCGTTTCCACTGTTTGTGGCTTAGGTTCAGGCTCCGTCACCTTTTTTTCCACCACCTTTTCCCCCAGGGGTTTCTTTAGCGCGATTTTCTTTTTCGGAGCCGCCTTTGGCGGCGCGGTGAGTTTCTTGGGCGGGGGCAGCGCCTTTATGGTGAGCTTTTTGGGCGGGGGCGGCGCCTTTACGGTCTTCTGGGCGGCCTTTTTTTTCTTCGCCGGCGAAGAGACGGCTTTCGTTTGGGGCTTTGAGGACGAGGCGGGCGCTTTCTTAACAGGTTTCTTGTTTTTTTGCGGTTTTTTGTTATCAAGAATTTGTTTTTCCAAATCCGCAAGAAATGCTTCGGTTGTGGGTGGGGACTTGGCGGGCGTCTTCTCTGTTTTCCCGTCCGCCTTGTCTTTAGCGTCCGGCTTGGGCGTTTCGCTTTTCCCTCCCGGGCCGGCGAGGCGCTCAGGCACGGAAGAAACCAGTTCCGTGAATAAACCGTCCTTGGACGAACTGACGTACCATCCGCCATAGGCCAGAACCACCACCAGAGCCGCGATGAAAAAAATGGCGCCGCCGGGGATTTCATTTTCCGACATTGGCACGGGAAAGACGAGTTCTCTGCTGCTGGGCGCGTTCACGCTCCCCGACGACGGTGCGGCGGTCAAACCGGCGTTCC
>CAJXGZ010000133.1 GCA_913053795.1 uncultured Rhodospirillales bacterium
ACTCAGGCGGCCGGCGGCAAAGGGGGGGCGGGCGGGCTTCCGTTTCTTAAAAAAAATTTGGGTTTTCGCGGCTACTTACCTTTTTCAAGCGGAGTCTCGACTTGCAGATAAAGATCTTTATTGCGCAACGCAACTTCCGACATGGTCATGGTTTGGTGGCGGCGTTTTTCGACGACCAGCTTGGCGTGTATGGGCAGTCCGGGTATTTCGACGAGCCGGTCTATGACCCACACGATTTCCGGGGCTTCGGGCCTGATGTACCTTTCGCCTTGTTTTATAGGTTTCGCGCGCACCATTTAATTCCCTCCCCCCTTTGAAAACTTCAACCAAACGACTAGATATAGTGTTTCATACTGATAACTGATACTACTGTTTGATTCTCCAAAATCAATAGCGAAAATTTATTTTTTATTATTGCCGGCTAAAGAACGCCGGGTAAATTCAGCTTCCATGGCCCGCTTAAAGGCGAATTATTATAGGGTCCGCGCACCTGTCCAAAAACATCCGTCCCACCATAATTCGGCGTGTTCGAAAGGCGGAATCATGCTGAATATATGGCTGAGATTATTCAATAAGTAATTGGCGTTTTTATGAATTTTTCTGTGCATAAAATACCGGAATTTGCATATCTGAGCATATGTTTCCCACAAAATGGCGCTCATGCGCGCAAACGGGGTGGGGGTGAATATGAGAACATTTTTTTAAGGTGGACTTACGTAAGGCCGTCTCCTATTTGGGCCGCGTCCGCGGCCTCTCTTCTCCAATGAAATATGGCCTTCTCTCGGCAGGGTGAAGCGGAAGACGGCGCCGTCCTCCAGGCCGGTTTCCGCCCATATATCTCCGCCGTGGGCGGAGATAACGCTCTTGCAAAGGGCGAGCCCGATCCCCGTCCCCTCGATGCCGCTGAAAGTGGCGGAGCTTTGGGTAAAGGGTTGGAAAATCAGTTCACGCTCCTCCGCGGGAATCATGGTTCCTCGATTGGCTATCGAGAACTCCACCGTGTCCGTGTCCGTGTCCGTCTGGCGCAACCGGATCGTGATCCGGGTTCCCTCGTCGGAGAACTTGACCGCGTTGCCGAGCAGGTTCTCGATCACCCTGCCTATCCACTCCGCGTCGCAGTTGATCATACAGCCGGACGGCAGTTCGTTGTTGACGGCGACGGACAAAGTGCGTTCTTCCGCCAACGGCTCCATGCTGGCGCAGGCGTCCCGCGCCAACTCCCCAAGATCGCAAATGGACGGGCGGTATTCCACCTGGCCGGCTTGTATCTTGGACATATCCAGGATGTTTACGATCAGCCTCAACAGGCGGCCGGCGCCGCTGATGATGCGGCCGAGTCTTTTTTTAAGGTTTTCGTCGCCGCAACGTTGCTGCGCGTTCTCGGCGGAGTTGAGGATAATCGTCAACGGCGTTCTGAACTCGTGGTTGATGTTGGCCAGGAACACCGACTTCAAGCGGTCGGATTCCTCCGCCGCCAGCCTTCCCGCCCGTTCGGCGTCGCATTCGCGCCGCAAGCGGACGAACTCGATCGAACGAAGAATCTTGCACTCCAAATCATCGAAGTTGACGACGGGTTTCTGGACGTACGCCGCGCCGCCGGCCTTGACGAATTCGACGGCGAGTTGCGTGCTGCCCTCGCCGGTAATCATGATAACCGGCAAATGGGGCTGTTTTACGCGGATATGCTTGAAGGTCTCCAGCCCGTCCATGCCGGGCATGCGGAAGTCGAGGAGCACCACGTCCGCCGCGTCGGTTTCAATGAGGCGCAGGGCCTTCTCGCCGCCGTCCGCGAGCACCGTGGCGTAGCCGCGTTTCTTCAGGTTGCGTTCGAAGGTCCGCCGAATCGTGGCGGAATCGTCGACCACCAGCACTCTCATGGCCTCATCCGGCGTCGCCTCGTCCGGTTCCGTCATGCCGCGTCTCCTTTCAGAAGGCTATGGATTATTGTTTCGAAATCCCCGCCGATAGGCTTTGAAATGATGTCGTCGCACCCGGCTTCGCGCGCCGTCGCCATTTCGACCGAGGCGGCGGAGGCTGTGATGGCGACAATCAGCCCCTCATACCCACCGGCCCGCAAGGTCCGGACCGCCTCATGACCGTCCATCACGGGCATATGCATATCCATCAGCACCAGGTCGGGACGCAGCTCCCTGGCTCTCGCCACGCCGATCTTACCGTCCGCCGCGGTCTCAACGGCGTGATCCCGCCGCTTCAACCTCAAGACAAGCATCCGGCGGATGAACTCGTCGTCCTCAACCAGCAGGATTGTCGCCATCGGCTTCTCCTTCCCACGCCGGCAAGTTGAACGTGAAAGAACTTCCTCCGTCCGCGTTGTTCTCGGCCTTGATCTCGCCGCCGTGCATCTCGATGAGATTTTTGGTGATCGCCAGCCCCAATCCCGTTCCCCCGGCCTTTCGCGTGGACGAACTGTCGGCCTGACGGAACTTGTCGAAAATTACCGGCAGCATTTCTTCCGGAACGCCAACGCCGGTATCCCGCACCACGCAGGTGACGTTGCCGTTCGCCGCGACTGCCTCCACGCTCACCTCGCCCTCTCCGGTGAACTTGATGGCGTTGCCGATAAGGTTGATGAAGACCTGTTTCAAGCGTATGGGATCGGCGTCGACATACAATTCGTCCGGTGCGTCCACCCTCAGCCGCAGGCGTTTTTGTTCGGCCAGCGGCTGGAGCATCGTCACGGCTTGATCGATAACGTCCGCCACCGCGATGGTCTCGCGTTCAAGCAGCAATTTGCCTGCCTCTATTTTCGAGAAATCAAGCAGATCGTTGATGAGGATCAGCAAATGATCGCTGGCCTCCACGATGTCGGTGGCAATCTCGGCGGCTTCGGCAGGCGCCGGCATTTCGTCCGGATCGGTAAGCAGCGGCAGGTTGCCGATAATGCTGGTCAACGGCGTCCGGAGCTCGTGACTCACCATGCTGAGGAACGACGTTTTGGCCCGGTTGGCCTTTTCCGCCTCTTCCTTGGCGGTGATGAGCGCCGCCTCGGTTTCCTTTGTGGATGTGATGTCGACTACGTAGCCGACGAAAAGCTTGCCGCCGTCGATTTCCGCCTCGCCAACGGCGAGTTTCAGCGGGAAGGTCGAGCCATCCTTGCGCCGGCCCGACACCTCCCTGCCGATGCCGATGATTCTATTCTCGCCGGTTTCCATGTGGCGGGACAGGTAACCGTCATGCGCCGAATGGTACGGTTCGGGCATGAGGATCGAGACGTTCCGTCCGATGACCTCATGGGCGGCGTAGCCGAAGATGCGTTCCGCCGCCGGATTGAAGGCGTCGATCACCCCCTTTTCGTCAATCGTAATGACGCCGTTGACGGCGACATCGACGATGGCGCGGCTTTTTGCCTGGCTTGCCGCCAGCTTCTCCGCCGTCCGTTTCAGGGATTGATGCGTTCGAACATAGTCCAGGCACAACCCCATGAGAGGCACGGCGTAAGAAAGGATTTTCAGACCGTGCGCGACGTTGAAATGACTGTCGAACAGCGCCGTCGACCCGAACGCCATATGCGCCTCGGTCGCCACGCTCGGAACCATGCTCAGCACCAGCGCGCCAGAGAAAAAAGTCGGCGAGCGGCGGTAAAGCCGATAGGACAAAACGCCCGCAACCAAGAAAAGCAGCAGCGGGCCGACATCCCACGGCCGCGTGATGACCGCTTCGGGAAACATCGTTTGCGGCAGGTTGGCGCTTGTCGCGCTAACCTGGATGATGACATACGCCATCACGCCGAAGGAGAGACTCGTCATGATGACGAAACCCAGGTTCTCCCGGATCCCGCGCATAAGCAGAAGGCCGATGCCGACGATCAGGATCAGGGCGTTGAAAAGACGTGAAATCGCCCATGTAAACGGGATCAGCTGCCGGTTATCCGCCGCCGCATCGAACAGCCGGTCGGCGGCCAGGGTGTGAAAAGCATCCATCACCCCCGCGCTAAATAGGGCCATGCCGATAATCGGCGTCATGGCGTCGCGGGAAATGGAAAAATGGGTGAACGCCAGGGCGACGGTGAAAATCGCCGCCATGAACGCGCTCCACTCCAACAGGGTGTGGGTGAAACTGCCGCTCAACATGTGATGCATGGCGTCCACCAGAAGGTGCGGTTCGGCGCCGATGAAGCGGCCCAGCGTTTTTGGGTCGATCCTCTGGGCGCCGAAGTCCACCCCCGCCAGCATCAGCAGGTAAGGAAGGGCGCTGGAGGCGATCACCAGATAGACGAATTGTCTGGGCAGGGCGGTCGGCCCGCCACTGGCCCCGCCCCTGGGCTTTACGGCGGCCGCGCCTGGGACGGTTTCCATGATTATGTCCGACATTCGGCCTACTTTCCTTCATAGTTACTTGCATTTTACCGGGGCGCCCTTGTGGATAGCGAAGCGCATGCCCGGGCAGGCGCGGCGTGAAAAAATGTGACCCATTAGGGGTAGAGGTTAACCACCCATGCCCTCGCCCGTAAATTATACAGACGGATCAAAAAACCTATGCAAAGGCATTACCGTTGACATTACTGGGAGCGTATCTCGACAAGGAAGTCGTCGACCTGCATGCCCAGGTGCTCGGACTGTCTGGATAGCTCGCCGGCCGCTTCCAGCACCTGGCTTGCGGCCTCTCCGGTATTGCCTGAAGACGTGGTCACTCCGGTAATGTTGGCCGTGACCTCCTCGGTCGCCGCGCTCTGCTCCTCGACCGCCGACGCGATAGTGGTGCTGATCTCGCTGATCTCGGTGATCGTCTTGCCGATGCCCTCGATGGCGCCCACAGCGCCCTTGGTGGCCTCCTGGATGGAGGACACCTGGGAAGCGATTTCCTCGGTCGCCTTGCCGGTTTGGTTGGCCAGGCTCTTGACCTCGGCGGCGACCACCGCAAAGCCCTTGCCGGCCTCGCCGGCCCGCGCCGCCTCGATGGTCGCGTTCAAGGCCAACAGGTTGGTCTGGCTGGCGATGTCGTTGATCAGGCTGACCACCTCGCCGATCTTGTTCGCCGCCTCGGCCAAACCCTGGACCATTTCGTTGGACCGGCCGGCCTCTTCGACGGCGGTGGCGGAGATGGTCGCGGCGCGGGTTACATGCTGGGAGATTTCGCGGATCGAGGCGGACAATTCTTCGGAAGCGGCTGCGACGGCCGAGGTCTGGCTGTTGGTTTCCTCGGCGGTGGCGGCCATCGATTCGGAAGTCGATTGAAGCTCGGTCGAGGACGACGAGATCGTCTGGACGATGCTCTTGATGTTGGTCTCGAAGTTGTCGGCCAGGCGCACCTGGGCGGTGATCACGCTCCAGGTCAGCATGGCTCCGATGTATTGGCCGTCCTTGCCGTAAACCGCCGAGACGCGCAGGTCGAGGTGCTCTTCGCCCAGCTTGATCTTGGTCGAGTGGGGCAAGTTGTTGGGGTCCGAGACGATTCGCCGTTGCGCTTCAGGAGTCTTGTGAAAAATATCGAAGCACTGGCCAACGATGGCGCCGGCCTTGCACGGCAGAAGGTGTTCGATGGTCTTGAGGGTATTTAGGGACGTTTCGTTGACGTAGGTGATGGTGAAATCGGCCGGGTCCAGGAACATGATGTTGACCGGCGACTGGTCGAGCATCTGCGCTTGGCGGTTGGCCTCATCCTCGGCCCGCACCTTGTCGGTGACCACGCTCCAGGTGAGCATGGGGGCGACGTATTTCCCGCCGTCCATGAGCGCCGTCACCAGGAGGTCGAGGGTCTCGTCGCCGAGTTTGATCAGGATGTTGTGGGGCAGGTTGGAGGGATCTCTCAGGATGCCCCGCTGGTGAGCCGGATTCTTGTGGAAGATATCTATGGATTGCCCCATGATTTCGTTCGCAGGGCACGGCAGAAGATCCTCGATCTGTTTCAGCGTCCTGCGGCTTGATTCATTCATATAGGTGATCCGGAAATCTATGAGATCGCAGATAATCACGTTGAGGGGGATGTCCTCGACCATCTGCTCAAACCACTTAACGCTCAGGGGGCTTTTTTTCAGCATGTCGGTCTTCCTCCGTTATTCCGCAACGCGGCGTCTGATACAAAATGTAGAAAAAAGTGTGCGTTTTCAATGCTTCATAGGAACAATACGCCTATCCTAAAGTATGTATTCTTATGCCCTAAAGTATTTGCTCTTATTGCTTAAATGCTCCCGCTACGATCAAGCGGCTCTCTCGTATGTGCGGGCGGATGTGCGGGTTGGCGTTATCCATTCAGGCGGCGACCGCTTTTTCCGCCATGGCGCTCTTTGCCGACTTCATCACTTTTTTTATGGCCTGGCATTCTATCTGACGAACGCGTTCACGTGAGATGTTGTGTTTCTTGCTCAACTCCTCAAGGGTGATCGGGCGTTTTCTAAGCCGCCGCTCGATCAAAATGCGCTGCTCGCGTTTTGACAGTTTTTTCA
>CAJXGZ010000134.1 GCA_913053795.1 uncultured Rhodospirillales bacterium
ATACGATCCCATATCCCGGTTTCTCGGTAGGAGAGCGTCCGCAGGCGATGCCTTAGCATCGCCTAAGGGGGCTCGACGCACCGGGAAGCCGGGATATGGGACCCTAAAGGGCGGCTTCCCAAGCCCGCCGAAGGCGCTGCCGTGGCCGCCGGGCTGGAAGACGTCCATGACCTCCCTTGAGGACAACATGGCGGAAACCGGATAGACGCCGCCGCCCAGCGCCTTGCCGACGATAAGAATGTCCGGCTGGGCGCCTTCTTCGTGCTGATGGCAAAACATCTTTCCGGTGCGCCCCAGCCCGGTCTGGATTTCATCGAGGGCGAACAGCACGTTGTTTTCGGCGCAAATCCTTTTGGCTTCGGCCAGATAGCCCCGAGGCGGCGTGATGATCCCGCCTTCACCCTGGATGGGCTCCACCAGGAAGGCCGCCGTATGCGGGGTTATGGCGGCCTCCAGTTGTCCGGCTCCGCCGAAATCAATCAGCTTGAATCCGGGCGCGAAGGGGCCGAAGCCGTCCCTGTATTGAGCCTCGGAGGAAAAGCCCGCCACCGTCGTCGTTCGGCCATGGAAATTGTTGTTGCAGACGATGATTTCCGCCTTGCCGCCCATTTTATCTTCTGGCGCCCCCTTGACCTTGTAGGCCCACTTGCGGGCCGCCTTGACGACGGTCTCCACCGCCTCGGCGCCGGTGTTCATGGACAAGGCCATGTCCATGCCGCTTAGCCGGCACAGTTTAGCAAGGAAAGCGCCCAGGCGGTCGTTGTGAAAAGCCCGCAAGGTCAAGGTCAGGCGCCCGGCCTGCTCAACCAAGGCCTTGATGATCGCCGGATGGCGGTGCCCCTGATTCAAGGCGGAATAGGAGCTCAGGCAATCCAGGTATTTCTTGCCCTCGGCGTCCCAGACCCAGACGCCCTCGGCCCAGGACAACGCCAAGGGCAAGGGGTGGTGGTGGTTGGCGCAGAACCGCTCAGTCTGGGCGATGATGGCCTTTTGGTCCTTCATGGCCCTACTCCCTGCGCACGCGCCAAGATTTGCGCGCCGAACAGACTGCCGATCAGCTCCACCGCCAGCTCCACCGTCTTGTTGTGATGATCGAAGACGGGATTAAGCTCCATGACGTCGAGAGAGGCCATAAGGCCTCTATCGTTAATCATCTCCATGCATAATTGGGCCTCGCGGTAGGTGGGGCCGCCCCTGACCGTGGCCGCCACCCCCGGGGCGATGGCGGGTCCTCTCAAATTACCCTTGTCCGCCACCTCAAAGCCCAGCCGCTTGAGCGCGCCCTCAAGACCGGCTATACGCAAAGCCTCCGGCCCCATTGCGCCGCCGCGCCGCCCGGCGCCAACGTCGCATGACGCGCCGATCAGTTGAATGCGTTTCCTTGACGTTGGGTTTCTCATGGGCCGCCTTTAAGTGTGTGGCGTGGAAATCGTTATGATTAATGTAGTTATCCCCCTCCTTCTTCGCTACTTTATAAAACATAAAATTTTATTTAATTTTTAATTACTATTGTCATCAAATAATTAATTATGCTTACTGTAATAAAAGGCCTATAATAACAAGAAAAGAAATATTTGATCTTGTAGGGGACGTATACTGTGCAAAAAGATTCAAGGCGATTTACGCCGTCCGCTTTCAACGAAGACCTTTCCATCCAGGCGTCCCGGAGCTCGGAGCAATCCGCCGGCGCCGCCCAAATGAGCGGGATGCTGAAGCAAAAAAGGAAGCGCAAAAGAAGAGAAGCGGACATCAGGCTCGCCGCCACCATCAAACGTCAACGCCGGAACAGAAGCCTGCGCTCCGCCAGCGCCTACGCCGCTCTGGTTTTTTTCACCATTTTTACCTTTATCGGCTTTGGAGCGGGCGACATTGAAAATTTTTCCATGAACTACATCACCAACAAGGTGAACGCTTTTTTTAATGAAGAAAAGGATTTCGGCATTAACGGCGTGTCCTTAGGGATGACGCCGGAAAGGGTTCGCGAAATTTATCCGGACCTGTCCGTGACCATGGCCGCCGGCGGCGCCGTGAAGGGCCGCTATTCAGGCGAGGACGCCAATTACAACATTTCCTTCATGGATCACAATGGCGTAAAGAAGGTCTCCAGAATTCAATACGACAAGACCTTTAACTCCCTGTCCGAAGATCAAATCCTTGAAAAAATTGGAAAAAAGTTCGGCAAGCCCATCGCCTCCAACTGCACCCGCAGCTCGATCAGGCAAGTCACCAACTGCAATTTCCTCTGGTGGCTGAGCGGCGGCGCAACCTTAAGCGTCACCAGCACCCAAACCAGGCGCCCGTCCGGCGAAAACCGCACCAAGCTGTCCATGGTCGCCGCCGATACCTATCTTGAAGGAAAGAAACTCCGCGCCGCAAGCAAGAGGCGCAAGACCGCCTCCACCCGCCCCCTAAAAGCCATCGCCACCACCGGCGCGGTCCCGAGGCCGGAAAAGGAAACCCTGCCGTTTTAGCGGCGTATAATTAGAGCCTGTTTAATGATTACGTCAACTTTATGCGGCGTGTTTTCCCTTGCCGAGACGGCAATAAAAGACGCCGGAAAACAAACCGATCATAGCCCAGAATAAGGCGTTGACCGTGATTGTCGAAGCCGCGAACCGTGCTGACAAATCAGGCGGCACGATACTTTTTATTTCACCGATGTGCGGCGCCCCCCAGATATGGGGCGCGGCAAGGATGATCAAACCCAAAACCTTTATTGCCGAGGTTTTTCCAAACACCATGCACCCCAAACCTATTGCCGCCGACAAGACGGTAATAAGCCACCAGCTTTGACGAGACGGCAAATCAGCAGCCGGAACCCCGGGGACTTCCGGCGGCAGCCCCAAAGCCGGCGCCAGGGTAAACACCGAAAAACCCGCTATTCCCCATAACAAGCCGCGCATGGCGTCCACATTTGATTTCTGGAAAGTCAGGCCGACGATCAGCAATAAGGCGAAGCCAACCCCCGTGACGGCATTTGCCGACAAGGTGTACATGAATCGTTCAAAACCATCTTCAGGAGTCCACGGTTCCTGTTCCGGCTCAACATCGCCAGCGGTATGTTTTTGCCGATCATGGGCCGGCGTTAATGATTCGTAGGTTTCCGCTTTAAGAATCAATGGCGTTGTTGTGACTTCTTGAACAAAACTAATGAGCACGGCCGCCAACATGCCCGCGGCTACAGCCGAGGCAAGAATACGATACAACATGGCTGTGTTCCTTCGGCTCAGTGACAGGGGAAGGCAAGCGTATGGCGCGTGTCATGCGCCGCGTTATGGAAAGAAGTTGATTGAGAAAAACCCGCCGAAAAGAGCATCACAACCCCCAGCAGAACCGCAACAAACCGTGCTTTATGGATTTCAGAGGAAATAGCGCCCGCGGACGCCGCTTGGACAGAATTCGTATTCATTTATATCTCCTTTGCCATCGCACCCGATGGCGTTGAGTTGACATTCATGCGTGGCAGGTTTTCTGGCTCCGGTTCTTCGTTGGCGTCCGGCCTTGCCGGTTTCCCAGGGGTCCATGATTGACGCCAACTCACCGTTCACAGTTGCGGGGGCAGCCACGGCATAGGCCCCTTGATAGGTAAGCCTTCCGTGTTCCCTTTAAATCCCGAGGACTTTGTCCATGCGGGAACCACACACAATCACTTGCTACAGTACTTTTGCGTTCTCCGCAATGTAGAAATGGCGTTTCCCGGACAGCCCCCATATTCACGGCGATGGCGCCAAAATTGTTCCGTCAACGGCTGCGGAGGCGAAACTATTCTAATGGCGGCGGGAATTGGGTATGGTCGCCATGGATTTGATGATTAACTGTGAATTATCGGATCAATGGACGCGAGGAATACGCCATGACATCCAATAAAACAATGGATGACACTTTCAAATCGAAACAACGCCGGGAATGGGATTCCGTTTCCGCCGGATGGCGGAAATGGTGGCCGGTCATTGAGGAAGGCGCCCGCCCGGTCAGCGAGCGCTTGCTCAGCATGGCCGGGCTGTCAGAGGGTCAATCCGTTCTCGATATCGCGACCGGCATCGGCGAACCGGCCGTGTCCGCCGCCCGCCGGGTCGGTCCCGGCGGCTCCGTGGTGGCCACCGACATGTCTCCGGGGATGTTGACCGTTGCCCGCGAACGGGCCGCTGACCTGGGCCTTGAAAACATCACTTTCGAGGAAGTGGACGGGGAAGAAATCGATTTTGCCGGGCGCGTCTTCGACGCCGCCCTGTGCCGCTGGGGTTTGATGTTCATGCCCGCCCCGGAGGACGCCCTGGCCCGTGTCCGCGGCCATTTGCGTCCCGGCGGCGCCTTTGCCGCCGCGGTCTGGGGAGCGCCGCCCCAGGTTCCCTTTCTCAGCACCCCAATGGCGGTGATCCGCGATGCCTTGAAATTTACGCCGCCGCCCGGCGCCCCCGGCCTTTTCAGCCTTTCCGATCCGGCCCGCCTGGATCGGCTGTTCACCTCCGCCGGTTATGCGGATGTGCGCATTGAAAACGTCCAGGCCGTCTTCAGCCTGCCGTCGGTCGAGGACTTTATCCGCTACCTTCAGGATGTGGCGGGACCGATTGTCACCCTGTTGGCTGATCAGCCGCCGGAACGGCGGGCCGAAATTTGGCGGGCTATCAGCGACGCCATGCGCCTCCACGCCGGCGCCGACAGCATTCTCGCCATGTCGAACACCGCCATCTGCATCAGTGGCCGCGCATAGTTTTCCCCAGGGCCTTGGAGCTTTGACCACATGACGCCAAGCGATCTTTTCAAATGGGAAGACCCGTTCTTGCTGGAGGACCAGTTGGGCGAGGAGAAGCGGCTTGTCCGCGACGCGGCGCAGGGCTACGCCCAATCCAAGCTGATGAATCGCATTGTCCAGGCGAACCAGGACGAGACCTTCGATAAGGAAATCATGAATGAGATGGGGGCGTTGGGCCTTCTCGGCTCCACCCTGGGCGAGAAATACGGCTGCGCCGGGGTCAATCATGTGAGCTACGGCCTGACGGCGCGCGAGATCGAGCGCGTGGATTCCAGCTACCGCTCGGCCATGAGCGTGCAATCGTCCCTGGTCATGCATCCCATCCACGCCTACGGAAGCGAAGAGCAGCGCCTCAAATACCTGCCCAAGCTGGCATGCGGCGAATGGGTGGGCTGCTTCGGCTTGACCGAGCCCGATCACGGCTCGGACCCGGGCTCCATGGGCGCCAAGGCGGTGGCCGTGAAAGGCGGCTACGCGCTCAACGGCGCCAAAATGTGGATCACCAATTCCCCCATCGCCGACGTCTTGCTGGTGTGGGCCAAATTGGACGGCGTGATCCGAGGCTTCATTCTTGAAAAAGGCATGAAGGGCCTGAGCGCGCCTAAGATCGCGGGCAAGCTTTCCTTGCGCGCCTCCCTCACCGGCGAAATCGTCATGGACCGGGTGTTTTCCCGCAGGAAAACATGCTGCCCGGGGCCGAGGGTCTGGCGGGTCCCTTCGGCTGCCTCATCAAGGCCCGCTACTGGAGCGAAAGCAATTCGGCCGCCCGCTGGCCGCAAACCAGTTGATCCAGAAAAAGCTGGCCGACATGCAGACGGAAATCTCAATCGGCCTTCAAGCGTGTCTCAGGGTTGGACGGCTGCTGGACCCGCTTATTCATGCTATCGTGCCGTCGAAAATAAGAGGATTGGGCGTCGATTTGATGGGAAATGTGGAATGAGCGGCATCGAAGCCCTGCTGGACGGCTTTCGGAAATTTCGCGAAAACTATTATGAGAAAGCTCCGGACCTTTACCGGGAGCTGCTCAACCGTGACCAGAATCCGCGCGTCGCGGTGATCGCGTGTTCGGATTCGCGGGTCGATCCGGCGATTGTCCTGCAGACCGAACCGGGCGATATTTTCGCCATACGCAACGTCGCCGCCTTGGTTCCGCCCTACGAGGAGGACGGAGGCTACCACGGAACCAGCGCGGCGCTGGAATTCGCCGTCAAGGGTCTGGGCGTCGACCATATCGTCATCATCGGCCACACACACTGCGGCGGCGTCGCCGCCATGGTCCGCAAGCAAGAAGGCGGCAAGGCCGGCGGCAAGTTCATCGCCGCTTGGACCAACTTGCTGCGCCAGGCGCATACGCGCGCCCTGGCGGTCGATCCGCCGCTCACCGGCGACGCCTTGTTGCGCGCCACGGAACGCCAGACGGTGCGCCTGTCACTGCGCAACCTGACGACCTTCCCGTTCATCCGCGAAGCGGTGGCGGCCGGTAATTTGCGCTTGCACGGCTGGCATCTCAACATCTTCGAGGGCGCCCTTGAAGCCTGGAACCCCGGCGCCGAGACCTGGGAAAAGATGGGTTAGAGCCTGTTTAATGAAAACCGATCTCAGTGGCCCGGTATTCATTAAACAGGCT
>CAJXGZ010000135.1 GCA_913053795.1 uncultured Rhodospirillales bacterium
ATACAGACGATTATTGGAATTACCATGGACATGAGTATCCCTTTATAGGCTGGGACGAGCTCACCTCGTGGGCAACCGATGAAGGGTACGAAATGATGAAGGCTTGTTCGCGCAGTAGTGTGCCGGGGATGCCGAGAAAATACAGATCAACAACCAACCCCTACGGTCCGGGGCATGGCTGGGTCAAGGTGTACTGGGTCGACCCGAATCCCACGCCCACATGGCGGGGGGCTGTCATAAAGGACGAAGACACCGGAAAGCGATCCGCTTGAGGCCGGCGCGGGCTTCAAGTACAAGCAATCGCTGGGGATACGCCGGCAATGGAGAGGGTCGCCCGGAAATGGATAGCATTCGCATACGCGGCGGGCCCCCGTTGATGGGCGCGATCGAGATCAGCGGGGCCAAGAACGCGGCGCTGCCGCTGTTGGCCGCCTGCCTGCTGACCGGCGAGACCTTGACCCTGTCCAACCTGCCCCACTTGGCGGACATCGCCACCATGGCCCACTTGCTGGCGGAGCTGGGGGTCGACGTCAGCATGAACGGCGACGCCTGCAACGGCGGCTATGCGGGCCGGGTCTTCGGCCTGACCGCCGCCAGGGCAGGCGAAACCACGGCGCCCTATGAACTGGTGCGCCGGATGCGGGCCTCGGTGCTGGTGCTGGGTCCCCTGCTGGCGCGCAACGGCTACGCCCGGGTGTCCCTGCCCGGCGGCTGCGCCATCGGCACCCGGCCCATTGATCTGCACCTGAAGGCGCTGGCCCAACTGGGCGCCGACATCGAGCTGGAGGAGGGCTACATCACCGCCCGCGCGCCGAACGGCCTGAAGGGCGCCCATGTGCTTTTTCCCATGGTCACCGTCGGCGGCACCGAGAACCTTATGATGGCGGCGGCCCTGGCCGAAGGCGAAACGGTTCTGGCCAACGCCGCCCGCGAGCCGGAAGTGGCGGACTTGGCCCGCTGCCTGATCGCCATGGGCGCCCATATCGAGGGCGCGGGAACCGACACCCTTCACATTACCGGCGTCAAATGTTTGCGCGGCGCCGACTACACGGTGGTTTCCGATCGCATCGAAGCCGGGACTTACGCCGTGGCGGCGGCGCTGACCGGCGGCGACTTGCAGTTGATCGGCGGACGCATGGACCTGATCGAGGCGTTGGCCGACACCCTTGTCAACGCCGGCGCCGAAGTGACCGAGACGGCGGACGGCGTGCGCGTCTCGGGCGCCCAAGGACCTTTAAGGGGCGTCGACGTCATGACCGAGCCCTTCCCCGGCTTCCCCACCGACATGCAGGCCCAGCTCATGGTGCTGATGGCCGTCGCCAAGGGCGCCTCCATGATCACCGAGACCATCTTCGAAAACCGCTTCATGCATGTGCCGGAGCTGTGCCGCATGGGCGCCAACATCAACGTCCACGGCGCCTCCGCCATTATCCGCGGCGTTGAGGAACTTTCCGGCGCCCAAGTGATGGCCACCGATCTTCGCGCTTCGGTATCCCTGGTGCTGGCCGGGCTGGCGGCCAAGGGCGAAACCGTCATCAACCGGGTCTATCACCTGGACCGCGGCTACGAGCGGCTTGAGGAAAAGCTGTCCGCCTGCGGCGCCGTAATCGAAAGAATAAAAGGTAAATAAGCGTGTTACCGAGGATCACTCTCCGCCTTGCCGCCTTCGCCATCCTCTTCTTCTCAACGGCCAATGACGCCGCGGCGGACCTTAAAGATACGCACAAGGGCGTCGAGATTATCGGCGTCAAGGCTGCCGAAGAAGGCAAGGTGGAGCCCGGCGCCCTCAACCTGAAAACGGGGATAAGGAATATCGCCAAGGCCATTGACGTCATCTACGCAAAATCCCCCTTCAGCGCCGCCAAACTGGAAGTCCTGAAGAAAAACGGACAGGTCGTCATCTCCTATAATCCCGCTTACCAAAGCGGAAAACTGGGCGGTTTCGCCTTGGCTTCCTTTTTCCCCGACTATTACAAGAGGGACAGCAAGAACAAGGGCGACAAGCGGTTTTTCGTCGTTATCGGCCCCCACGCCGTCAAGTGGCCGACGGACGAATTGGCCATGATCATCGTCCACGAACTGGTCGGCCACGGGATGCAGCGCTTGCTGGGGCATTTGGATTATATCCGCGTGCTGGACCTGGAATGCGCCGCCAACCTCTATGGCGAAAAATTCTACCAGGATATCGGCATCGACAAGAACGCCAGGGACGTGGTCAAGTTCCGCAAGAAGCTGGAGAAACACTGGTGCTCCGACTTCAAGACATACATGCGCAAAAACGCCCCCTCGCGGATGGCTTTATGGGAAGTCCTTAACCCCGACGTGCCCAAGCTGTTGGATGTTTTTAGCGTTTACGTGAATGCGTTGCGCAAAAACGGGGTGGCGGGAAAAGCCATTGCGGCCGCCAAGGAGCTCCGGCGCCAAAAGCTTGAAAAGAAAACCCTAAAGGCGGAAACCGAGGGCAAGGCGGAAGACCAGTACGCCCTCGGCGTCATCTACTTCAAGCGCGGCAAGGGTGCGCCAAAGGATTACAAGGAAGCCGTCAGACTGTTCCGGCTGGCCGCCGAACAGGGAAACATTTACGCCCAAGCGCGATTGGGCGTCATGCTCATCACCGGTCATGGCGCGGCCAAGGACAATTTTCTGGCCAACTTTTGGCTGACCCTGGCCAAGGACGGCTACCCGCGGGGAAAAAACCGCGACGTCATCTCAAAGGCCTGGAAGAACACGTGGGAAAAACTTACGCCTAAACAGCGCCAAAGAATCGGAAAATTGACGAACGATTGGCGCCGCAAGCAGCGTTAAACGTGCCCGCCGCCAATAAATCTTTTAAAAAAAAGTGTTCGGGGTTCAGTCGAGAACGACGAGGTTCTCGGCGGAACTCCTGCCTTTTTCGCCAGGAACGAGTTCGAACTCGACCTTCTGGCCCTCCCGAAGGGTGGTGAGTCCCGCTCTTTGAACGGCGGAGATATGGACAAAAGCGTCCTTGTCGCCGTCTTCAGGCTCGATGAAGCCGAACCCCTTGGTGGGGTTAAACCATTTAACAGTACCAGTTGGCATATCGTACTTCTCTCTTAAATTGGTGGCCCGCAAAGCGGCTGACCGGTCGCAAGTAGGCTTCAGTCAATAGCATGAAATTCACGAAAATCATATAAAATATGAATATTTCTTTGTGAAATGCTTATAAGTGCTGAAACAAAAAACGGCCAGTTTCTTGGAAGAGGACGCCAATGAAAACGCTTAGAGCCAGCGACCCCGGCTTCGACGCCGGCCTGAAGGCCATGCTTTCGGCCAAGCGCGCGGCCAGCGTTGATGTTCGCGAAGCCGTTTCCGGCATTCTCGCCGACGTTGAAAAGAACGGGGACGCGGCCCTGATCGCCTTGACATCGCGCTTTGACGGCTTCGATTTGACGCCGGAAACGTTGCGCGTTCCGCCCGCCGATCTGGAGCGCGCCGCCGCTTGTTGCGCGCCTGAAACCCTGGCGGCGCTAAAGGCGGCGGCGGCGCGGATCGCCGACTTCCACAAAAAGCAAATTCCAGCCGACCTGGATTATGTGGACAGCCAGGGGGTAAGGCTGGGCTTGCGCTGGAAACCCATGGCCTCGGCGGGGCTTTACGTTCCCGGCGGCTTGGCCTCTTATCCGTCATCGGTGTTGATGAACGCCATTCCCGCCAAGACGGCCGGCGTCAAGCGTCTGGTCATGGCGTCCCCGACGCCCGGCGGCGACGCCAACCCGCTGGTGCTGGCCGCCGCCCATGTGGCCGGCGTTGACGAGGTTTATCGCATCGGCGGCGCCCAAGCCATCGCGGCGCTGGCCTATGGCTCCCAAACCATTACCCCCGTGGATATGATCGCCGGTCCAGGGAACGCCTACGTGGCGGAGGCCAAGCGCCAGGTGTTCGGGACCGTCGGAATCGACATGATCGCCGGACCGTCTGAGATTCTGGTGGTCGCCGACAACCTCAACGCGCCGTCCTGGATCGCCGCCGACCTTCTCTCCCAGGCCGAACACGCCGCCGCCGCCCAAGCCATCCTGATCACTGACGACGCTGATTTCGCCGACGCTGTCGGCGCCGAGGCGGAACGTATCCTTGATCAGTCGCCAAGGGCCGGCATAGCCCGGGAGAGCTGGCGGAACAACGGCTGCGTCATCATCGTCGAGGACCTTGCCGCCGCCCCCGCAGTCATCGACCTCATCGATCTCATCGACGCTATCGCGCCCGAGCACCTGGAGTTGGCCGTGGACAACGCCGAAGCGTTGGCCGGCAAGGTCAACAACGCCGGCGCCATTTTTCTGGGGCGGCTTACGCCCGAGGCCATCGGCGATTACGTGGCCGGTCCCAGCCACGTGCTGCCGACGGCGCAGAGCGCCAGATTCTCTTCGGGCCTCGGCGTCATCGACTTCATGAAGCGCAGCTCCCTGATCGGCTGCGGCGCCGATAGCCTTCAGGCCATCGGCCCGGACGCCGTTATTCTAGCCCAAGCCGAAGGAATGGACGCCCACGCCCTCTCTGTTTCCCTCAGGCTTGGCGAGGAAAACACTTGACGGATGGACGCGGGAAACGGCTTATGTCGCCACGAAGAGGGCTAATAAATTTGAGAGTGTAATGGCGAAAGAAGAGCTACTGGAATTCACCGGTTTCGTGACCGAGCTATTGCCCAACGCCATGTTTCGGGTGAAGCTGGAGAACGACCATGAAATTCTCGCCCATACGGCGGGAAAAATGCGCAAATACCGCATCCGCGTGCTCGCCGGGGACAAGGTCAATGTGGAAATGTCTCCCTACGATCTAACCAAGGGCCGCATCACTTTCCGCTTCAAATAATCCCCTGGGCGCACAGCGCCGCCAATTCCTTATCGTCCATCCCGAGAATCTCCTTCAGCGCTTCATCCGTATGTTCGCCCAGGGTCGGCGGCGCCCGGCGGTAGGCGGCCGGCGTTTCGGACAGCTTGACGGGATTGCCGATCAGGCGGACCTCGCCGCTTTTGCCCGGCAGAGAGGGGGCGGCCAGCGCATGAGGCATGGCGATCTCCATTTTTCGATGAATGACCTGGGGATCGCCGAAGACCTCTTCGATTGCGTTGACCGGCCCGCAAGGCACGTTCAAGGGCGTCAATCCGTCAAGCCAATGGCTGCGGGGACGACGCCCGATCAAGTCTTCAAGAAGCGGGATCAAGGCTTGGCGGTTGCGCACCCGTCCGGCGTTGGCCAGCCATGAAACCTGCGCGTCCAGCAGGGACAGATCGATATGCTGGCCCACTCCTTCCTGGTCACGATGGCGAAGCGCCGCGAGGATGGCGGTGGCGGCGTATATTCCGCACATGATGCCGGCGATGGCGGCGCCGACCTTGGCGGGCGGGCCGCCCGCCTCGCCGGTAATGTCCATGATTCCGCCCATTCCCTGGGCGATGAAATCATAGCCGGGAAAGATGGGCGTAAGGGCCGGTTTGGCCGAAGCCGGTGATGGAGCAATAAACCAGCCGCGGGAAACCGCCCCTAAGGGAGCCGTGGTCCAGCCCGTATTTTTTAAGCCCTCCGACTTTGAAGTTCTCGATCAAAACGCCGCAATGGGCCAGCAGGCGGCGCACCAGGGCGCTTCCCCCGGGTCTTGAGATGTCCAGCGCCACAGAGCGCTTGTTGCGGTTGCAGCTAAGGTAATAGGCGCTTTCCGCCCGATCCTCGCCGTCCCGGTCTTTTAGATAAGGCGGCCCCCATTTACGGGTGTCGTCGCCAGCCCCGGGACGTTCGATCTTGATCACATCCGCACCCAAATCACCCAGCAACTGGGTACAGGTCGGCCCGGCCAGGATCCGGGTCAGGTCCAGCACCTTGAGCCCGTCCGTGGATGGGAAGTAATCAGACAATACCGCAAACATCATGTCCGCCTTCCGGGCACGTTCAGCCTGACGGTACAGCTTGTCTTTGGCAACCCGGTTTTCAGAATAATTAAGCTGGTAATTCTTTTTCATTTCGTCCCGTTGAACCCGGCCAGGTTTCCACCTCACTCATGCATCTTTACGAATCACAAGTCCATGATGCACCGTAGTTGAAGAAATAAAGGGGATGATCGGCACAGACATGGATTTTATTATCGTGGCATTTGGCAGTGAAGAAAAAAGTGATTGCATTTCATCCTTCCTGAAATGCAGGACGTTTCCACCGGTGGGTGACGCAGAACCGGATGATGCAAGCCGCCGCCATAGGCTCAACAGCTCTATTGCAGGTTCAATACAAACCAAAGTCCCTCCTGGCGCAACAAACGACCATATTTTTTCCATTGTTTGAGGAAGATCACACTCCTTTATATACATAAGCAAGGTCACAAGAATCACAAAATCAAATGCCTCTGTGCTTGAAAAGTCTTC
>CAJXGZ010000136.1 GCA_913053795.1 uncultured Rhodospirillales bacterium
CCAGGTCGAGGATTTCATTGATCATGGTGTGCAGATGCTTGCCGGAATCCTTGATCTTTTCCAGGTCCGGTATCGGATCTTCAAGGGGGCCATCCTCGGCGTCCTCGATCAACATTTCACTGTAGCCGATGATGGCGTTCAGGGGCGTGCGCAACTCGTGGCTCATGTTGGCGAGGATTTCCGATTTGGCGCGGTTGGCGATTTCGGCCTGATCCTTGGCGATAATCATTTCCTTTTCGGCTTCCTTGCGTTGCGTGATGTCCACATGCATGGCGACGAAATGACTGATCTCGCCCTGGGAGTCCCTGACGGGGGCGATGGTCGCCGACGCCCAGTATGCGGTGCCGTCCTTGCGTTTGTCCTTGATCTCGTGGCGCCAAACTTTCCCCTCTTTTAAGGTCCGCCACAGTTCTTCATGAACATGACGTGGCGTGTCGGGAGATTTCAGGATGCGAGGGTTCTTGCCAAGAACCTCACTGGCCTTATAGCCGCTCATTTCCGTGAAGCGGGGATTGACGTACTCGATGACCCCTTCGGTGTCGGTGATGAACACCATGTAGGGGCTTTGCTCGACGGCGCGCGACAGCTTGCGCAGGGTTATCTCGGTTTCCTTGCGCATGGCGACTTCGCTGGAAAGTATTTCAACGGTTTTTTCCAATTCCTGGGTGCGGCTGTGGATGGTCGCGCGCATGGCGTCGATGTTCAGGGAAAGATTGCCGATTTCGTCGGCGGTCTGGATATCGGCGCAGGGCGTCAAGTCGCCGCTGTCCACCCGATTAACTTGCAAGGAAAAATTTTGGATCCGTTGAAGGACTCTTTGCAGCACACGGTAGGAAGCAAAATAAACGCCTAGGCCGATGACGGTCAGCCCGGCGATAACGATGATCAGGTTTCTTTTGAAAAGGGCCGCCTCCAGGGAATTGTCCTCCAACGCCATGAGGGTGATTGGGCGTTTTTCTCCGCCCCATTCGCCAAGATCAACAGGCGTCGCCTGGAAGCGCTCCGGAATGCCGGTTTTGGCCGGTCCCAGGGAAGAGCCGATGAGCGATCCTTCGAAATAAAGGGCCAGTTCGGCTTCGGTGCCATCCTTCAATTCCTTGATGAACGCATCGCCTAAATGAACGCCGATAACCGTAACGCCGGCGGGGCCGTTGACGGCGTTAAGGCGCTGGCCAACCAGGAGGGTGGGGACCTTCTTTACTTTTCGAACGGTGATCATCGGGGCCGTGTTAGGGTCGTTTGCGATCTCCCGCGCAAAATCGCTGATGCCGTCCGTCTTTTCGATTTCGCCGGGAGCGTAGGTCTTTGCGAGGGCCGTTCCGTCCATGCCGTGGATGCTGATCAGACTGATAAAGCCGTGTTCAATAAAGAGCTGGAGGGCGTTCAAGACCTCGGACTTGTCGTCCTCCAGCAGATTATCCTGAATCAGCTTGTTCTTGTTGATGATGGCGACGTATTCCTCGATCTCATGGATGACGTGCAAGAAGGTCTTTCTCAGGCTGTTGGCGCGCTCCTCGGTTTGCTTATTCATGCGGTCCTGGAACGTCGTGTAATTGCTGTGGAAAACGAAGCCGATAAGCCCGCTCACCAACACCGCGAAGACGACAATGGGCGCCAGTATCCTGGTTTGCAGTTTGTATCGGGTTGGCGTTAATTGGACCACTATTTCACCTTGAAGCCGCCAAGGGCATGAAATTTCACTGTGTTACAGTTTGTTATTTTATGTGGGGATTGTTTTTCGATTGACCAGAAAAAATTCGTGATTATTTATGCAGGTTGTTTAACCGGCCCGGACCACCTCGCCGTTGCGCGCGCAGGCGGCCTCGGCCAAGTCGACGAAGACGCCGGTTACGCTTTCCGGGGCTTTGAGCGTCATCGGGTCCTCGCCGGGGAAGGCGCTGGCGCGCAAGGCTGTGCGGACGGGTCCCGGATCCACCAGATTGGCGCGGACGGGGGTCTTCGCTAATTCGGCGGCGTAGACCTTGACCAGAGTTTCCAGCGCCGCCTTGCTTACGGCGAAGCCGCCCCAGTAGGCGGTGTTCTCGGCGGCGCCGGAGGTGACGAAGATGGCGCGTCCCGAAGAGGACGCCTTCAGCAAGGGATCGAAGCTTCGGATCAGCCGCCAGTTGGCGGTGAGGTTGATGGCCATCACCTGGTCCCAGGTCTTGGGATCGATGTGGCCAAGCGGGCTCAGGGTTCCGAGTATTGCGGCGTTTCCCACCAGGATGTCGAGGCGCTTGAAACGCTCGAAGACGGCGGCGCCCATGCCGTCGATGGCCGCGAAGTCGGTGAGATCGGTGGGAACCAGGGTGGCGGCGCCGCCCAGCTCGCGGATTTCGTCGTCCAGTTCCTCCAGGGCTCCTTGCGTGCGCGCCGTCAGGATCAGGTGGGCGCCTTCCTCGGCGAAGCGCTTGGCCACCGCCCTGCCGATGCCGCGCGAGGCCCCCGTGACCAGGGCGATGCGGTCCTTTAGACGCCCTGTTGTCACGTCATTCCTGCTCAACAAGAAGGGAAAGCTGCTCGACCGTGGGGCCGCCTTCGCGGTCTGTCAGCCGGACGGGATATTCACCGGTGAAGCAGGCGTCGCAGAATTGGGCGGTCTTGGCGTCGCGCGCCTCGCCGATGACGGCGCGGTAGAGGCCGTCGTTGGACAGGAAGGCGAGGCTATCCACGCCGATGCGCTTGGTCATGCCCTTGACGTCGTAGTTATGGGCCAGCAGCTCGCCCTGGACCGGCGTGTCGATGCCGAAAAAGCACGAATCGCTGATCGGCGGGCTGGAAATGCGCATGTGCACCTCCTTGGCGCCGGCGTTGCGCACCATCTCGACGATTTTCACGGAAGTGGTGCCGCGAACGATGGAGTCGTCCACCAGGACTACTTTTTTTCCCTTGATTTGGGCGGCGTTGGCGTTGTGCTTGAGGCGCACCCCCAGATGGCGGATGTGGTCGCTGGGCTCGATGAAGGTGCGCCCCACATAGTGGTTGCGGATGATGCCCATCTCGAAGGAAACGCCCGCCTCCTCGGCGTAGCCGATGGCCGCCGGGACTCCTGAGTCGGGAACCGGCACCACCAGATCCGACTCCACGTGGCTCTCGCGGGCCAGTTCGGCGCCGATGCGCTTGCGGACCTCGTAGACGTTCAAGCCCTCGACCATGCTGTCGGGGCGGGAAAAGTAGATGTATTCGAAAATGCAGAACTTAGCCGGAGACTTGGGAAACGGCTTGATGGAGCGGACGCCGGATTTATCGATTATGACGATCTCCCCCGGCTCCACGTTGCGTACGAATTCGGCGTCGATGATGTCCAGCGCACAGGTTTCCGAGACCAGAATGTGAGCGTCGCCCAAGCGTCCCAGAACCAGCGGACGGATGCCCATGGGATCGCGCACGCCGATCAGCTTCTTCTTGGTGAGGGCGACCAGGGAATAGGCGCCCTCGGTTTGGCGCAAGGCGTCGATCATGCGGTCGACCACCGTCGAGTAAAGGCTGATGGCGATCAGGTGGACAATGGTCTCGGTGTCGCAGGTGGATTGGAAAATGCAGCCGCGCTGGACCAGATTCTTGCGGGTGTGATAGGCGTTGGTGATGTTGCCGTTGTGGGCGACGGCCATGCCGCCGAACTGGAAATCGGCGAACAGCGGCTGGATGTTGCGCAGCGCCGTTTCGCCGGTGGTCGAATAGCGCACGTGGCCGATGGCCATGTCGCCGGGAAGGTCCTTGATGACGTCCTCGGAGCCGAAGATGTCGCCGACCAATCCATGCGCCCGGTGAGTGTGGAATTGGGCGCCGTTAAAGCTGACGATGCCGGTCGACTCCTGTCCCCGGTGCTGGAGGGCGTGCAGTCCCAAAGCGGTGTGCGCGGCGGCGTCTCCGTAACCGAAGATTCCGAATACGCCGCATTCTTCATGCATGTGGTCGTCGTTTTGTTTTTTCATTGCTCTCACGCGGCTCCTATTGGACGCTTTCTATGGCCCTGTCGATGGCCTTGCGTTCTTTTTTGTCATATCCCCCCCCTGGTCCCCCCCGGGATTCCATGGGCGCCGGGGACCTTGGATTTGTTAAATAGGGGGTGGTCATTTTTTGTAACATGTCCTGGGCCTTGTCCTTGATCGTGCTTTCCTTGTCTTTGCCGTCCGTGGCGGTTTTGTCCGTTGGAACCAGCGCCGAGAGCAAATCGGCGCCTTGGCGAATCAACGGCAGGCTGCGCGAATTTTTCGCCCAGACGGGACGCTTATCCTTTTCGCCGTCGTTTTTGCCGTCCGCGGCTCCGCCGTCAAGGGGCATCATCATATTGGCGACAATAAAAATCAGGCAAATCAGCACGATTCCCCGCGCCAGTCCGAAAAGAAAGCCCATCGAGCGGTCCACGGCGTTCAGCGCGCTGCCCCGCACCCTCTTGGAAATTGACCGGGTCATCAAGGAAAGAATGACCAGGCTGAAGACGAAAATGACCACGCCCGCCGTCAAGTCGGCAACGATCTCCGTGGAGATGAAGGCGCGGACGTAGGGCCTCAGATAGGGCAAGCCGTAGATAGTGGCGAAAGTGGCGCCGACCCATCCGGCCACCGACAAAACCTCATGGGCGAAGCCGCGCGTGAAAGCGAGGACCGCTGAAATAAGCAGCGCTACGCCGACGCCGAGATCAAGGACGTTGATGGGCAGGTCAGCCATGACGCGCCGCTCCATTGCTGAGACGGCTCACCTTGCCCGGCGTCTGGAAGCTGTCCGCCAGATCGGCGAGGCGGGAAATTTCGCGCATCTCAATGCCGCTGTTTTTCCTGTTCTTGGCGCCCTTGGCCCGCTTGTTTCGTGGCGCAATGGCGGATGTGAATCCCAGCTTGGCGGCTTCCTTCAGGCGCTGGTCGGCGTGGGCGACGGCGCGCACTTCGCCCGACAGCCCAATCTCGCCGAAGATCACCGTTTCCATGGGAACCGGCGCGCCGGTATGGGCCGAGATCAGGGCCGCGGCCACCGCCAGATCGGCCGCCGGCTCGTTGATCCTCAATCCTCCGGCGACGTTGAGGTAAACGTCGTCGGCGCCGAGGGAGATGCCCGCGCGGGTCTCCAGAACCGCTAGAGTCATGGCCAGGCGGCCTGAATCCCAGCCCACCACGGAGCGCCGGGGCGTGGCGTAGGAGGTGGGGGCGAGCAGGGCCTGAATCTCCACCAGCATGGGGCGCGAGCCTTCCATTCCGGCGAACACGCATGAGCCGCTGACGTCGTCCGCGCGCTCGGCCAGGAACAGGGCCGACGGGTTGGCCACTTCCGACAGCCCCCGGTCGGTCATTTCGAAAACGCCGATCTCGTCGGTGGGGCCGAAGCGGTTCTTGACCGCCCTCAGGATTCGGAACTGGTGGCCGCGGTCGCCCTCGAAGTAGAGAACCGTATCCACCATATGCTCAAGCACCCTGGGGCCGGCGATCTGTCCGTCCTTGGTGACGTGGCCCACGAGCACGATGGCGGCCCCCGAGCGCTTTGCATAGCGCACAAGGGTTTGCGCGCAGGCGCGGACCTGGGAAACGGTGCCCGGCGCCGATTCCAGCTGATCGGACCACAGGGTCTGAATGGAATCGATAATGACAAGGTCGGGCGCGGGCTTTCGCTCACCGAGGGTTTTCAGGATATGCGCAAGCCCGGTTTCCGCGCCCAGGCCAACCGGAGCCGAAGCGATGCCAAGGCGCTCCGCGCGCAGGCGGACTTGCGCCGTCGCTTCTTCGCCCGAGAAATAGATTGCCGTTTGGCCGGAATTCGCCAGCGCCGCGGCGGCCTGTAAGAGAAGGGTCGATTTTCCGATGCCCGGGTCGCCGCCAACCAGAATGGCCGAGCCGGGGACAAGCCCGCCGCCTATGACCCGGTCGAGTTCGGCCAATCCGCTTGAAATGCGAGGCGCGTCGGGAACCTCCGCATCGAGAGTTTGCAGGGCGACGACCTTGCCGCCGGCGGACGGTTTTTCCGGTCCGCTTTTGCTTGTGACCTCTTCTGCAAGCGTATTCCACGCCAAGCAGCCGGGGCATTTTCCCGACCACTGCGCGGTGCTGGCGCCGCATTCCTGGCAAACATAGGCTGTTGTCGCTTTTGCCATGACAGCTATCTGGCCTCTGATCCGGTATAAATACGTTGCGCCCGCGAGGAGAGGCTTGTGAGCATCTCATAGCCGATCGTCCCGGCCCGCGCGGCCAGATCGTCGACGCTGACATGCGCGCCGAGTATCTCGGCCCAGGCCCCTCTGTGCGCAAGGCCTTCGGGTACATCCGTGACGTCGAGGGTAATCAGGTCCATGGAGATACGTCCGAGCGCGGGCGCCGCGTGGCCGCCGATATAGGCCGTAAAGCCGGGCTTTCCATCGC
>CAJXGZ010000137.1 GCA_913053795.1 uncultured Rhodospirillales bacterium
CAACGCTCCGAAATTGCTCGGAGCAGATGGCGCCGGCATGGTGACGAAAATTAAACCGGACAGTAGTGGGTAGAGCCCGGCCATCCACGTGGCGAAGAGAGTTAATCACCGATTTGCTGCTACTACCCTGCTAATGTATAGATTATTCCCCAAACCAAAGACTCAAAGTTAATGAAATACGGCAGGGTCACATTCTTAGCGTCGACCAATGCAATTTGCTCTGAAGTTGTGTTGGCTGGCTGTCGCTTTAGCGCGGCGCCAGAACCGTCACAAACGTGGCGGTCCATATTTCCGGGCTTTCGGTGAGCATTTTGCCGGCGATGGATTCCATCAGGCGTTGGCTGAATTGCTTGACGGCCTTGCCGCGCCGGACGGGCAGGCTTTGCTTGACGCCGTAGCCCGCCGCCATGGCCGCTTGGCGGATGCTGTCGGGCGTATAGGCGGCCTTGTGGGTGAGGTCCCCGAACTGGTGGCGCACACCCCATGGCGAGGACATGTTGGGAACCCGAATGACGACTCGGCCGTCCGGCGTCAGCGCCGCGCGCAACTTCTCAAGCAGGGCGACTCCTTCAATAGAAGGGAAATGCTCGAAGGCGTCGAGCAGGGCGATGCGGTCAAAGGTCTTCTCTCCCCTTGAATTTAGGTAGTCGTCAATGCTGGCGATGCGGACATGTTCAGCCAGTTCGGGCGGCATGAACTCCAGCACCTTCTTTTCCTGATCGACGCCGATGAAGTCCTTGACGCCTTTTTCCTTCAGGTAGAAGAGCAAAAGCCCCGTGCCGCAACCCAGTTCAAGAAAAGACATATGGGGCTGACACTGGGCGGGGCGCCAGAATTCCTCATGGAATTGACGGTGGTGTTTGGGTTTAGGCGTCGGCCTAACGTAGGTCCTGTCCTCGGCGCAGGCGGCGTAGAAATCTACCTCTGTCATGGCTTCTTGGGACATGGCTTCAGGATTCCGATGAAGTTGGCGCTCCAGATTTTGGGCGCTTCCGTCAACACGCGGGACAGAAAGCCGTGGAGGATATCCTCGGTAAAGCGCCGCGACGGGCTGCCTCTCGCCTGAGACAGGAATTCAACAGATTCAAATCCCGAGGCCACGGCCAATTGTTGGAGGCTGTCGGGCGTGTAGGCGGTCTTGTGGGTGAGGTCGCCGTATTGGTGTTGCAATCCCCAGGGCGAGGAGACGTTGGGAACCCTGATGTTTATAAGGCCGTCATCGGCCAGAATTCCCTTGAGGCTTTGCAGAAGCGCCACCGCCTCGAAAGCAGAGAAATGCTCCAGCACGTCCAGCATGACGATGTAATCGAAGGGGGGCTCCCCGTCCTGGCCTAAAACAAAGTCCCTAACGTCGGCGATGCGCACATGATCGGAAATTTCAGGGTCCAAGAAATCGACGATCCGGGGGTCAAGGTCGACGCCGATGAACCGCTCAACGCCCTTGTGTTTCAGGTAGGACAGAAAATGCCCGGCGCCGCAGCCGATTTCGAGGACCGATTTGGCGGCGCCGCACCCCATCGGGACCCAGAACTCCCGATCATACCATCGAATGTGCTTGGCGCGAAGATCAAGCCGTTCATAGGCCTTGAACTTTTCGTAGGTATTATAAAAATCCTCGGGTTTTTCCATGTTAATTCTTGGCGCCAGACTGTTATTGCATTATCTGACTATAGCAAAAAACAAAGCAGTGTTATCCTTTGTTAAGCTCCTATTTTTAAACGGCGAACAATGATGTTTTCAAGACGCATGCTTTTTTCAATTCTTGGCGCCGCCATGCTGGCCGCCGCCCTTGACGCCGCCCCCGTCCGCGCCTCGGACTTCGTCGATGAAGCGCGCCACTTTATTGAAATCAAGGGAAATGAGACGATCCAGGTCTTCGGCATAAAGGACCGCAAGACGCGCTACGATAGGTTCCGCGTTCTGCTGGCCGAATCATTCGCCATCAAGGGCATCGCGAAATTCGTCATTGGACGTTTTTGGAATTCGGCGACCCCGGATCAGAAGGACCGTTACCTCAAGCTGTTCAAGGATTACATCATCGCCAACTACGCCGCCAAGTCCTGGATCATCGATGATGTTAAGCTGCGCGTGGCCAGGGTTATCGAGAACAATGAAAACGACGTCTCCGTCGACACCTTTGTCCATCTTGCCGACAAGGAAAAGAAAGACGTCCCGCTAGGCTTTCGCGTCCGCAAGGGCGAGAAAGGCATAAAGATTATCGACTTGAAGGTGGGGGGCGTCAGCCTGATCATCTCGCACCGCTCCGAGTTCACCTCGGTGATCGGCAAATATGGCGGCGATCTAAACAAGTTCAACGACTCCCTCGCCGAACGCACCAAAAAGATCGAAAAGAAGGCCAAGTTGAACGACGCCAAACTCAGCGAGCAACAAGCCCAGTAAGGCTTTGAGCGCAAAAAGGATGCGTCTCTAAGCCGCCGCCGGCTCCCCTTCGCGGCTCCGTCCCTTGCGTGCGCAGAGGCCGGTAATTTTCTCCGCCCGGGCCAGTCCCTTGTCCAGGGACGCCATGGTTTTGGCCATGTCGCCGGTGTCGTCCCTGAGCCACGTCCTGACGGCGCCTGCGTATATCAGGGCCAGCCCGTTGACCCTGGCGGCTCCTTGAAGTCCCGCCGGCGACAAGCCCGCCGCCTCCAGCATCCAGGCCATGGAGCGCAGAGTGCGCGGGGCGGCGCAAAGGACGTTGCAAGGATCGGCCAGCCCGTCGCGAAGTATGGCCCTTAAGGCGTCCTTATGGGGGGCCATGACGTCGAACCGGCGCATGAGCACGTCGAACAGCCGGTCGCGCGCCGAATCCCCGGCGTCCGCCGCGCCGGAGGCCAGCGTCTTCTGGTCGATGTCATTTATAAAGCCGCCAAGGATGGAGGCCTTCGAGGGATAGACGCCATGGACCTGAGCCAAGGAAAGCTTGGCCTTGGCGGCGATGGCGGAGAGCGAGACGTTGCGCCAGCCCTCCTCAACGGCGAGTTCAAGGGCGGCGGCGATGATGCGCGCACCCGGATCGGCGCCGCTTGCTCCGCTCCTCTTGGTCTTCGAGGTTGTCTTGCGGGTCATGATCTACTCCTCATCTGCTCCTCGTTTGGAAGAGGAAAAGTATACCCCTTTTTGATCTGAGAGTCCGGCGTTTATCCTTTGGCGGTGATTCGCTTGATCAATTCCGCCTTCACTTGATCGGCGCGCGCCTTCTCCACTTGGCAAGTGCCGGCGCCCTTGTGGCCGCCGCCGCCGTACTCAAGCATCAACTCGCCGATGCTGACGCCGGAGGTGCGGTTGATGATCGACTTGCCGGCGGCGAACTCGATCATGTCATCGTTCAGCCCTTTCTGCACGTGCATGGAGATGTCGGCCTGGGGGAAAAGGGCGTAAATCATGAAACGGTTGACCGGGTGGATGATTTCCTCCCCGCGCAGATCGACGACCACCAATTCGCCTTGAAGGGTCGAGCAACGTTCAAGCTGGAACTCGGCGAGTTCATCATGCTCGATGAACAGCTCAAGGCGCTCCCTGACGTCCGGGATTTCGAGGATTTCGTTCACCGAGTGGCGGCGGCAGTAAATGATCATATCGAGCATCAACTGGTCGTTGGAAATGCTGAAGTCCTTGAAGCGGCTAAGCCCGGTGCGCGGATCGAGAAGGAAGTTGAGCAAGGTCCAGTCGGTGGGGGCCAGAATGTCATCTTGGCCGTACTGGGCCGAGTCGGCCTGGTCCACCGCATCCATCAGGCCTTCCGGGATTTTGGGAAACGTCTTGTCGCCGCCGTAGTAATCATAAACCACGCGGGCCGCCGAGGGCGCGTCGGCCTCAATAATGTGATTGTCCTTTTCGCCGACGCGCAGGGTTTCGCTGAGGTGGTGGTCAAAGCACAGATACACGCCCTCAACGTAGGGAAGATTGGAGGTGATATCATTGGAATCAATATGAATATCGCCGTCCTGCATTTCCTTGGGATGGACGAACTTGATCTCGTCAATCAAGTCCAGCTCCCTGAGCAGCATGGCGGAGACGATGCCGTCAAAGTCGGCGCGCGTCACTAAACGGAATTTGTTTTTCGACACTCTTTCCACTCCATCTCCCAGTTCGATCGCCATTACGATTTTCCGGTTAATTCAGGCAAGGGCGTGTAAAAATAACAATCTTTCGGGGCGCTTGCAACGCTATGTATGCGTCAATTCCGCCCACTAGAAGATAAATGGATATATATTTGCAGGATTCCAATATATTCGTAAATCAGTAAAGGCAAAGGGGGCGTCATGACCTCGAAATATATCTGGATCACCGTTTTGGTTACCGGCCTGATCGTTATCTGGCTGTTCTAGAGCATTTCCGGACCAAATTGACCCATTCCGACAGGCCCTTTCGGCCCATGGCTGCGTCAAGCGCCTTGGCCGTAGACGAACTACGCCTGGCGGCCCTTTCCTTGCCATGAACCAAAATTGCTCTGACGGAATGGGTCAATTTGGTCCGGAAATGCTCTAGGACTTAAGCTCGTAAGCCGACCACAGCGACATGGTGAACAGGGCCACGGCGCCCGCCTGATGGGCGCTCGCCAGCGCAACCGGAACCACCAGAAGCAGCGTCGAAATTCCCAACGCCACTTGAGCCAATGCCGTCAAGGCGAACAGATTGACGGCGAGCCGCGCCCGCGCAGCCAGGTCCGCCTTTCGCGCTTGCAGCCAGAAAAGCATCGTCAGAATAATGACGGCTTCGGCCAGAAGCCGGTGCTCGAACTGGACGGCGGCGATGTTCTCGAAGAAATTCAGGTAGGCCGGGGTCATGTCGAACATACCCTCGGGCATAAAACCGCCGTCCATCAACGGGAAGGTGTTGAAGGCGAAACCGGCGTCCAGGCCGGCGACCAAGCCGCCTGAAAGGGCGGTGACGAAAACCAACGCCGCCAGCATCATTGCCGAGCGGGCGGGCGGCGCCCTTTTAGCGCCGGGCGGAGGGCCGGGCGGAGAGGGGGGCGGTTTTGGCCAGAGCAGCCCCAGCGCCACCCACAGCATGTATCCGTAAACCGCCAAAGCCGCGCCCAAGTGGGCGGTCAAACGGTATTGGCTGACGTCGGGCCTATCGGTCAGGCCGCTCTTGACCATGTACCAGCCCAAAACCCCTTGCAGTCCGCCCAGCACGAACATCAGGGCGAGCTTCCATCCCAGCGCCCGGCTCACCCATCTCTTGGCGGCGAAGAAAACGAACGGCGCCAGGAATGCGAGGCCGATGAGACGCCCCCACAGGCGGTGAAGGAACTCAAGCCAGAAGATGGACTTGAACTCGCCCAGGGTCATACCGGCGTTAACTTTCTGGTATTCCGGGAATTCCTTGTATTTGCCGAAGACGCTTCGCCATTCCGCCTCGGCGAACGGCGGCAACCATCCGGTGGCCGGTTTCCACTCGACCATGGACAGCCCCGAGTGTGTAAGCCGCGTCACCCCCCCTAAAACCACCATGGCGTAAACCATGACGCAAACGGCAAGAAGCCAATAGGCGATGATCCTGCCGCGTTGAGCGGCGGTTAGGGGGGCATCGCTCATTATTTGCCCTCTTTCTCCCGGTCCTTGGTTTTGCTTTTGGAGCCCGTGTCTTTTTTCACCATCACCCGGACCTGGACTCTTCCGGCTTTTTCAAAGACCAGGGTCATCGGAAAGGTTTCTCCAATAATCATACTCGCCTTGAGGTTCACCAGCATGATGTGAAATTTGTCGGGCCTCATCGCCAAGGTCTTGCCGGGGTCGATATACATCCCCTTGGTCAAATACATCTTTAAAAGGCCGCTCATAATGGCGCTCTTGTGAAGCACCGCGTTCTCGGCCATCGGCGTCTCCACCGCCACCAAGCGGTCCCATTTTTCGCCGTTGTTGGCGATGGTCATGAAGACGGCGGCGTTGTTAGGCTGCCCTGGAGAGGGCCGCGACCAAATATTATCGATGGTCAAATCCCCCGCCTTTAGCGATTTGGCCAGAGACGGAGAGGTCAGAGACGGAAAGGACAGTCCCATCACAGCGGCCAGAATTATTATTATGTAATAACGACTCAAGGTTTTTTCCCAATGCTGGGGCGCCAAGGAAAACGAGGGGAAACTCAAGAATTGGCGTAGATAGCAAACCTAACCCCAGCGTCACAAGACGAAACTGAAGAGAATAAGAAATTTCTAAGAGTCTGACTTGAAATGAATTATTTGATTTTAATGGGTTATGTTAAGCCGAATCCCCCCTTCACGTCATTCCCGCGTCCTTCACGTCATTCCCGCGTCCTTCACGTCATTCCCGCGCAGGCGGGAATCCAGAAACTACGCGGAAATCCTGGACTCCCGCCTTCGCGGGAGTGACGG
>CAJXGZ010000138.1 GCA_913053795.1 uncultured Rhodospirillales bacterium
TCAAACAGGTGTTGCTGAATGTCTTCGGGGATTCCTTCTCCGTTGTCCCTGACGGTGACTTCAAGGGGCAAGTAAACGCGGTTGTTGCTGGCCGGCATAACAAAGCGGACGCCATGTCTGAAGGCGGTGCCGAGAACGATCTCCCCTCCCTTTTCGGGGGCCGTCTCAGCCGCGTTCTTGACCAGATTGAGGAACACCTGGGTCAACTGATCGCAATCGCCGAACACCGGAGGAAGGGATGGATCGTATTCTTCAATAAATCTGAGGTGAGAGCCGAAGCCGTTCTCCGCAATTTGGCGGACCCGGCCAAGCACCTGGTGAATATTGACGGCATGGCGCTCAAATGAGGCGCCGTCATTGAATACATCCATTCGGTCGACCAAGGCGCAGATGCGATCCACCTCGTCACGAATCAATTTGGTCAAGGCGCGATCCTGGGCGTCGGCGTTTTCCTCCAACAACTGGGCGGCGCCGCGAATTCCAGACATGGGGTTCTTGACCTCGTGCGCCAGCATAGAGGCCATGGCGGTGACCGAGCGGGCGGCGCCGCGATGCGTGAGTTGGCGGTCAATCTTGTCGGCGATGGAACGCTCCTGAAGAACAAGCACAACCGAGCCCATGGAGTCGGCCAGAGGCGCCGCTTGAATGTTGACGAAATGCCTTCCGATGCGGGGGGATTCCAGGACCAAGCCGTACTCCGATATCGCGATCCCTGTATCGCGAACCTGATCGATCAGGCTGAATATGGGACTGTCCCCAGGTAGAAAATCTTGCAGATTCCGGCCCTTGAGATAGGCGGCGCCACTCTCGAAAAACTGCTCGCCGGCGCTGTTGACGTGGATGATGGCGCCGTTCGCGTCAACCACGACAATGGCCGTCGCCAAAGCGTTCAACACCGCTTCCGTATCGACATCAAAGGGAGAGCCGGAATCCCCGGATATGGCGGCCGCCGCCCCATTCATCACGTCACCTTGGCCATCACGCCGCCTCGCGTTCAATCACAGGCAAGTAGAAGCGGCGGATATGATCCTTCGCTTCCTCGGCGCCGGCTATACTCATAAAGCGCGCGCGAAATTCCGCCGAACCGGGAAGTCCCTTGGAGTACCAGCCGATGTGCTTGCGGGCGACGCGAATTCCGCTGTAAACGCCGTAGTGACTCAAAATATCCTCATAATGGCCAAGGATGATTGCAAGTTGTCCGCAAATGGACGGCTCCGATTGGCGCGCGCCGGTCTCAAGAAAATGACTCACTTGGCCGGGAAACCAAGGCCGGCCGTAACAAGCGCGCCCGATCATGACGCCATCGGCGCCGGACTCCTCAAGCATCCGCTCAGCATCGTCAAAGCTCTTAACGTCGCCATTGCCGATCACCGGAATGGAAACCGCCTCCTTGACGCGGCCAATAAGTTTCCAATCGGCGCGGCCGCGGTAGAACTGGGCGCGCGTCCTGCCATGAACGGTGACCGCCTGGACGCCGCAATCCTCGGCAATGCGCGCAAGAGCCGGCGCGTTAAGGGAGTCTTCGTCCCAACCGGCGCGCATTTTCAGGGTCACCGGAACGTCAACCGCCTTGACCACCGACTCCATGATGCGCCCGGCCAGTTTTTCGTCGCGCATTAGGGCGCTTCCCGACGCCCCCTTGACCACCTTCCTGGCTGGGCAGCCCATGTTAATATCTATAATGGCGGCGCCGCGGTCCTGGTTCAGGCGCGCCGCCTCAGCCATGATTTCAGGATCTCCGCCGACGATTTGCACCGCCAAGGGGTGCTCCTCGGCGCAGCCGGCAGCCATTCTCAAAGTTTTTTTTCCGGCCTGAATCATAGCCTTGCTGGCAATCATCTCGGAGACCGCCAAGCCTGCGCCGAACCCGTTGACCAGACGGCGAAACGGCAAATCACTGACCCCGCACATGGGAGCCAGAATCACAGGATTGTTCAGGCGGACAGAGCCGATCCTAAGAGTCATAACCTCATCACCTTAGCTTGAATGCCTATTTATTGTGCAATATCGTCTTGGAAGCAACAAGTTAGGCCATAAGAACGTCGGTGACGAATTTTACGCCCGGATATCCAAGGGTCAATAACAGATAGGAGAGCAACACCAGACGCGCCGCCATGCGGCCCCTCACCCCGCTACGGTAATGGACCGCCAGCAATCCGCCGATAACGATGAAGACCGTTATGGTCAACACCGTCTTGTGATCAAACAGCAGAAGGGCGCCGGTTTCTCCATACTGGGTGGCCATCCCCGTGGCGAGGCCAAGCCCCAGCACGATCTCGCAAAGCGCCAACAGCCGCACCAACAATAGCTCACAATCCGCGATGGAAGGCAATTGGTGCGTCAGTGATGTGGGACGCTTGTTTTTTAAGGCGCGCTCCTGAAGAAAGGCCGCCAACGCCGACACGGCGGCGAGGGTTAAAAGCCCATAAGTGGCGACGGAAACGATGATATGCGCTTCGATCCAACCGGTCGGCGCGGCGTCCGCCAAGCCCCTATGCGGCGCTTGTTGCCAGATCGTGGCGAGAACGCCGACCCCCATCATGTAGGGCGCCAAAAGGGGAGCAAGCCTCCACCCCTGAAGGGTAAGGACGGCGAGCGCGGAAAACATGACCATGGTGGCGGCGACATTGACCCACAAAGTCATGGACAGGTCGGTGCGCCAGGTTCCGGACATATGAACCATGACCCACGCCAAGGGTCCAAGGGTCGCCAAGCCTAGAAAGGCCCAATAAAGGCCGTCGCGCGCCTGGGCGCGGCGCAGGAAAATCAGCGACAAAGGCGCAATGGCGGCCAAGGCGGAAAGGCTGAAAAAAAAATCTTTCGTCATTATCTGAACAATCGCGCTTGACGATCCTCTTGGCAAGTCCTCTTGCGCATTCTAAATTGCCTGAATATTAAAACAATCCACGGAAATCCCATGAGCGGATGCATCGCAATCGTGGTCAGCGCCGGACGCGGCCACCGCTTCGGCGGCGGGACGCCGAAACAATACCTGTCTCTCGCCGGCCGGCCCGTGGCGCGCCATGCGCTGCAATCCTTTCTCTGTCATCCCTTGGTGGATTCTGTGCGTCCGGTTATTCACCCCGGCGATGTGGATTTATTTTCAGCCGCCGCTTCCGGACTGGAAACCATGGAGCCTGTCTTCGGCGGCGCCACGCGCCAAGAGTCCGTTCTTTTGGGATTGGAAAGCTTGACCGATATTAATCCGGAAAGGGTTCTGATCCACGACGCCGCCCGCCCCTTCATCAGCGAGGAGGTTATCTCAAGCGTCCTTGGCGCCCTAAAAAAATATCCGGGCGCCCTCCCCGCCCTTGCCGTCAGCGACACCCTGAAACGCGCCGGCGAGGAAGGCCAAGTCGAAGGAACCGTGGAGCGCTCGGGCTTGTGGCGGGCGCAGACTCCCCAAGGATTCCGTTTCAAGGATATTTTGGAAGCGCACCGCCGCTTCAAAGGCGAGGAACTCACCGACGACGCCGCCGTCGCCGAAAAAGCGGGGCTGGCGGTGGCCTTGGTCGCTGGAAGCGAGGACAACGTGAAAATAACCACCAAGGACGGCCTTGCGCGGGCGGAAAAGCTCCTAGCGCCCGAAGGAGCCGTTCGGGAAAGCCGCTCCGGAATGGGCGTCGACGCCCACCGTTTCGGCCCCGGCGATCACGTAATTCTATGCGGCGTGCGCATTCCCTTCAAGTTCGGCCTGGAAGGACATTCCGACGCCGACGCCGGCTTGCACGCCCTAACGGACGCCCTGCTCGGCGCCGCCGGCGCCGGGGACATCGGCGATCATTTCCCGCCCAGCGATCCCCAATGGCGCGGCGCTGCTTCAGATGTTTTCCTCAAGCTCGCTGGAGAATTAACCTCTGAGCGCGGCGGCGCCGTCGCTAATCTGGACGTCACCCTGATTTGCGAAGAACCAAGGATCGGACCCTATCGCGCCGCCATGGTCGACCGCATCGCGGAAATTCTCGGCATTGCGAAAGAACGCGTCAACATCAAGGCGACGACCACCGAAAAAATGGGCTTTACAGGTCGCGGAGAGGGAATCGCCGCGCAGGCGATCGCATCGGTCACTTTTGTCGGGAAAACGTAAATATTCCGACGGTGGAAACGATACGGAGACCATCAAAGAGAAATAATTGTTTTATATCAGATTATTGGCTTGTTTCTCTAATAATCCACTCAAGAAAATCCTCGTTGCCCTTGTCTATGGAAAACGAAACCACGCAGGGACAATCATAAGAATGCATCTCCTTAACCCTGGCGATCACCTGATCCGCCAGATCCCGGCGGGTCTTAAGCATCAGCGCCGCCTCCTGTTCCTCCTGAAGCCGCCCGTCCCACCAGTAGATCGAGGAAATGAAAGGGGTAACGTTGGCGCAGGCGGCAAGCCGCTCGCCGACCACGGCGCGGCCGATAGCAACAGCTTCCTCACGGGACCCCGTGGTGACATAGATCATGACGGCGGACATTATCTATTCCTCAGCCCGGCTTGCCCAAGGGGGCGTAATTAACGTACAATATATTAAGCATAATTAATTTTGATGGTAATGGGGCATTGGCGAAAGTCAAATCAAAGGCGGACAAAGCGTCAAATCCCACCAGCGCCCAGCTTCGCTGGCTCATGCGTGGAGCCGACCAACCCGGCGGCAAGCTCCCCCTATTCAACAGCGAGGGGCAGCGTATTTGTGAGCGAACAGTTCGAAGCTGCATAGAAAAAGGCTGGGTCAAGCCTTGGTTTTCAAACCCCATCAAACCTGACTGGCTTGTTTGCAAGCTTACTGATTCAGGGCGCCACGCCCTTTCTCATAAGGACTAATCCACACTTACTTCTTTCGTAGTAAATTGTCTCGAAATCGAAATGAATTTGTTGCCCCTACTAAACAAACTCACATTCAGGAACAGAAGCGATGAAACACAGCATTAATGAAAATAACGGCGTTTTCATTGCAAGCTTTGAAGGGGATATTGATCTTGAGCACTCGGGCAAGGCGCGTTCCATATTTTTGGACTGCATTTCCCGGGGAAAGGGGGTGGTGATTGATATGTCCGGAGTAACAATGATCGACAGTTCCGGCGTCGCCAGCTTGCTTGAGGCCTTTCAAAAAGCCCGCAAGAAAGGCAAGGCGTTTGTCCTTGCCGATGTCGCGGAAACGGTCATGAGGGTGTTTAAGTTGGCCCGGCTGGAAAAGGTGTTCGTCATTCGCGATAGCGTTGACGAAGGGGTTGAAATAGCAAGCTGACGCACAAGGTTATTCGGCGGCGTCTTTAAGCCCTTCAACATCCAGGTACCCTTTTTCGATGGCCTCGCGCAGCGCCTCGAAAGCGAGCCGCGCCTCCTCATACATTTCACGCCGCATTTTAAGTTCGTTGATTTCCGATTTATCCGGCGGGTCGCTATGATCATTGCCCCCAAGCTTAAAGGCGGCGGCCAGATAGCGGGCGCGCAAACGGCCAACAGCCACGGCGAACGATAGAATTCCATCCTTGTCTACTTGGGGGATGATCTTGTGAATGATCTCGCGGTTAGCGAACCGAATTCCCTGCTCGACCTCGCCAAGAAAACGTTTTTGCGCGAGAAGTTCTTGATAGTCGTCTTGCGTATTGGACATCTTAGCCCCCCTTTCAAGAAGCACTTTCCAATAAACAATATACTTACTGACGACGGGCAATACAAACAGTGGAAACCATTAACTTTATCCTACGGCTCGCATTCCCCCCTCCCCGATTCAGCCAAACCTTGATTTCGCGGCGTAAACCATCAAGAAAATTCTGTTCCAACGCCGCCTTGACCGATTACACTCCAAGACTTGAGGCCAATTTAGCGCCCCTATGTTTTTGCTACCGCTTAAAAGCATTCATTTTGGACGTTTTGCGGATTATTATCGCTATTTTTCTTCCACCCGTGGCCGCTTTCCTCACGGTCGGCATAACCCTTCATTTCTGGATCAATCTGATCTTGACGTTGTTGTTCTTCTTCCCGGGAATGATTCACGCTTTATGGCTTGCCGTGAAAAAATAACGTTTGTTTTCAATAACAAGAATCTAAAATTGGAAAAACATACGGTTGCCTTTCACAATAAGGGGGCATAGTATCTTAATACGGGATGACGCTAGGCTTTTGTTGTTTTTCTGAAGTTTTGATTTAAAAACATTTGCTTTTTTCGTCTCGTCGACTGAAATGCCGATAAGACCCAATTCAAAGTGTGCGCCAATGAGATGGGGGGTCTTTGTTAATTGCTGAAAGCCTTTGGAGGGCAATCCAAATGAAAGCACTTAAGTTTATTATGGTGATGAGCGCGGCTGCG
>CAJXGZ010000139.1 GCA_913053795.1 uncultured Rhodospirillales bacterium
CCCCGGTACGCTTGACCGTATCGCCTTCCTTGATGGTGCGATCGTCGCCGAAGATGACGATGCCGACGTTGTCGGCTTCCAGGTTCAGCGCCATGCCTTTGACGCCGCCGGGAAACTCGACCATTTCGCCGGCCTGGATGTTGTCCAGCCCATAGGCGCGGGCGATGCCGTCGCCGACCGACAACACCTTGCCGACCTCTGCGACTTCGGCTTCGGTTCCAAAATTTTCAATCTGTTCTTTGAGAATTGCGGAAATTTCCGCGGCCCGGATTTCCATTACTTAACCCCTATCATGGCGAGTCTTAACTGTTGCAGCTTGGTGCTGAGCGAACTGTCGACCATGCGCGAACCGACCTTGACGATCAATCCGCCAAGCAAATCGGCATTGACGCTGGTTTCGACAACCACCTTGCCGCCCACCGCCTTTTTCAAGGAGGCGGCGATGTCTTTCAATTGTTTTTCGCTCAACGCCTTGGCCGACGTCACCTCGGCGGTGGTTTCGCCGCGGCTTTCGGCCATGGAGCGCAGGAAGGCGTGAATCATGCTCGGCAGGGAGAACAGGCGCCGGTTGTGGACGACAACGCCGACGAAGCGGCGCGACAGATCGCACATTTTGGCTTTATTCATGAGGCGCTCAAGGGCTTTCCCCTGTTCGTCCCTGGTCATAATAGGCGAGCGGATGACCCGGAAGAGATCATCGCTTGCCCTGATCATCGCCCCCAAATCCTTGAGATCGCCGGCCACCCGGTCGAGCTGTTTGCTTTCTTCGGCCAGCGCGAAAAGCGCGGTGACGTAGCGGCCCGCAAGCCCGGTCGAACCTAAGGTCCCTGATGACACCTTGAATAATCTCCGGTTTAAAAAAATTACAGGAGCCTACAGGCTCCCGAAGAAATTCCTCGCCCCTGATTCCTCGCCCCTGAATGAAAAGCGCGATTTATCTAGCATACCCTTTCAGGCCTTGCAAGACGGCTTGGCGCTAGAAAAATACATAAAAATAGGCGGAATTCAGAAGTCGGCCGTCAGCCATCAGCTGTCAGCTTTCAGCCCTAAACCTCCGTCATTACCGGACAGTAGTGGGTCAAGCCCGGTAATGACGGAAGAGGAGGGAATTCCGAAGCAGGCGTAAGCCGCGCGTCCTTAGGGGAAAGCGCCTTGAAACGGTTCAGCGCAGCTCCAAGCACACTATAGCCGGGTTTCCTCCAAATCGTTCTATTTCCGCCTTGCCGTCAATAAGTAGACGACGCACGTGATCGGTTGAGACATTTCCACATTTCAGCCAAAGGATTTTTGGAGGTTTTTCTCCCAAAAGACTGAGTTCGTGAAAGTCTGAATCGTATGTCACGATCACGAATCCGTTCTTTTGCGCGTAACGCCAAATCTCAATGTCGCTTGCCCGCTCCATTTTCAAGGTCTTGATATGGACGGATCCAGGGTAAACATTGCAAATGTCGCCAAGAGGACGATGGGAAATATTTTGATCCAAAAGAAGCTTCAAGCGCCGACGGCGGTCAGACGCCGTTCCCTATCAGCGGCAAAGTCAAGACAGGCTTTAATGTCTTCGCGGGTCAACTCGGGATAGTCGTGAAGGATTTCCTCCTCGTTCATTCCCGAGGCCAGCCAGTCAAGCACATCATAAACCGAAATCCGCATGTTTCTGATGCAGGGCCGGCCTCCCCGTTTTCCAGTCTCGATGGTAATGCGGTCGCGATAGTTCATTTCCGCCGCCTCATTGGATCAGCCTACAGGATACACCAATTCACGCCTTACATGAAACGAATAAAAAAATGGCCGGAGTCGATTTATCGCAAGAAAAACGACTCTGCCCCTTTTATGCGCACCTAGAGCATAACTTGTGTAAAAAGCCGCAATTCCGCTGTGGCGTTATCGTTAAGCATGACAAAGTCTGAGTTCGATAGTAGAGATTGGGGGGGGACGGACAGCACCGAGTGCGGGGTGAACGCCACCGCCAGCGGCGCTATTTCCACCGCAACGGGGTATAACTCTTTGGCCAGCAACTATTATTCCACCGCAATTGGGGCTGGCGCTCGGGCCGAACATGATAAGTCCTCAGCCTTTGGCGGCGCCGCCCAAACGACGCGGGACTTCCAGCAGATGTTCGGCAGATTCAACAACACCTACACCTTCAGCGGCGTCGCCAGCGCCGCCAGCACGGCGGCGCAAGGGGCGGTGCACGGCATCGTCACCACCGACTCCAGCGGCAATTTCGCCTCCGACGGCGGGGCCTTGCAAACCAGCGTCAACACCAACGCCACAAACATCACCACCAACTCCAACAACATCACCACCAACGCCAACAGCATAGCGTCCGCGCCAGCAACACATCGTTCAACACCGCCAACGTTAACGAGCTGCTGACGGACGTGCATAAAAACCAAAACGACATCCGGACCAACACGGAAGGCGTCGCCATGGCCATGGTCGCTCAAAACTTCGCCGGCATGGGCGGAACGGTCGCCTTCACCGGCGGCCTCGGCGTCGGCCTCAACAAAGGCTCCATGGGCGTCGGCGTCGGCGTGCAGGTGGGATGGTGAAGGTCGGAAAGCTATCAGCAGTCAGCTATCAGCAGTCAGCTATCAGCTCTAAACCTTCGTCATTCCCGCGCCCCACCCCCGTCATTCCCGCGCCCCACCCCCGTCATTCCCGCGAAGGCGGGAATCCAGAAACCGCGCGTAAATCCTGGATTCCCGCCTTCGCGGGAATGACGGGGGGGCGTAAAAAAATTGGGAAATTAATGGGGTCAGAGGCCGGCTGTCGGCTTTCTGACCTCTGATCTCTGACCTCTGACTACTGGCACACCCTGTTGCGGCCGTTGTTTTTGGCTCTGTAGAGGGCTTTGTCGGCGGCGCGCAGGATTTCCTCCGGGGCGGCGGCGCACGCGCCTTTCTCGGCGACGCCGATGGAAATGGTGACGCCCGCCTTTTCAATTCGTCTCGGCCTATTTGGATTCGCGGGCTTGTCCTTGGGCCTGTCCTTGTCGCGCAAGGCGAAGCGGCCGGCGGCGATGTTCTTTCTTAAAGTCTCAAGGGGCTCCCAAGCCTGGTCCATGGTTTTGCCGGCGAACAGCACCGAGAACTCTTCGCCGCCATAGCGGAAAGCCCGGCCGCCGCCCGGCGCCGCCGCAAGCTTGGCCGCCACCATTTGCAGCACCTGGTCGCCGGCGTCATGGCCATGGGCGTCGTTGAACTTTTTGAAAAAGTCGACGTCCACCATGGCGATGGAATAGCTCCCGCCGAGGTTTTTCATGGCCGCCGTCAGGGCGCGCCGCCCCGGAAGGCCGGTCAGCTCGTCGATGAAGGCCATGCGGTAGGCGTCCTGGATCACCGCCAGCGTCAACAACATGGCGGCGACCGTGAAAAACACCGCCGGCGCCGGGCCTTTTCCAACCATGTGAAGCGCCAGCGCCGAGGCGGCGAGGGCGCCCAGCGCGCCGCCGTCTATGTGCGACCGGGTCGCCAACAGGCGCGCAAGCAACGCCAGGGCGGCCAACCCGTAAGCAAGAAGGCCCGGCTGGGTGATGTAGGTCCAGGCGTCGAAGGCCGGATCGAACAGGCGGAAATGCAGCAAGTCCGCCGCTATTTTGTGCGCCGCCGGACCGGCCCCGGCGACCGCCGAGACAACGGCGATCTGGATCAAAATGGAAACCGCGCGCGTCAGGCCATGAACGGAGAACGCCGCGCGCTCGGGGATCAACGCGAAAACGGCGATGTTAACGGGGACCAGCAGCGACAACGCGGCGTAAATCACCTGGCCGTTGACGTCCGCTCCCGGCGCTCCCGCAACGAAGGCGCCGATGGTTGCGTGGGCCAGCGCCAGCAGCGCCAGCATGAACATGGCGCGGCCGTGGCCGAACCACCACGCCAGCAAGGCGCCCGGAGCGGCGGCCAGATAGGGCGCAAGGGGCGCAAGGCCGCTGGGCGCCTTGAAGCCGCCAAAGGGCGCGGATGGCGGCGCCCCGGAGGCCAGCAAGAGCCCAAAGGCCAACAAGAGCAAAGGCCCCAGCAAAGCCAATGCCGTTTTGCCCGGATTGAGGTTCATATTAAGGTCATTCCCAGCGGCAATCCCACAGCAATTCCATGGGGGACATTAAATCCCGCCAACACTCAACATTCGGTTAATCGGATTGCCGTTGAAGGGCTTCCAACGCGAAAACGCGGATGGCGCTGGACAGGTTGCCGTCGCGCGCCTCGTCGATCTCGGTGATCAGTTTGTTCAAGGATACGCCGCGCAAGGCGGCGATGTTTTTCAACGCCCGCCAAAAGGCGTTCTCCAGCGAGACGCTGGTGGCGTGGCCGGCGATCAGCACCGAGCGCTTGCGGATAAGGGTGGCGTCTCGGGTCATAATGATGAGATGAAGGCGGCGATTTCGCCGACGGCCTCGTCCCAGTTTTGCCGCTCCGTCCGCCCGGACGCCGTGCGGGGTTTGAAGCCGTGGTCGCCGTCCCCGAGCCAGTGAAGGCGGATGGCGGCGGACAGGGGATAGGAGGGGACTTCGGCGTGGCTTCCCAGAGTGTCTCGCGCGCCCTGCAGGATCAGGGCCGGGGTTTTCAGCGCCTTCAGGTGGTCGATGCGCGCATTCTCGGGGCGTTCTGGGGGGCGTCCCGGCGCATGAAAGGGATAGCCAAGGCAAACAAGTCCCCGCACCCCCGCCTCGTCGGCGACCATGCTGGCCATGCGCCCGCCCAGGGACTTGCCGCCGATGATCAGTCTTTCCGGCCCCAACTCTTCGATCACCGCTTTCCAGGTTTCCAGCAATAGAGGCGCCCGGTCGGGCGGACGCTTGACGCCGGTCCGCCGTCTTTCCGCCATATAAGGAAATTCGAAGCGCACTGCGCGGAAACCCCGTTCAGCCAGGCCTTCGGCGAAGAACGCCATGAACGGCGTATCCATGGCCGCCCCGGCGCCATGGGCCAGGGCGATGGTCAGGGGGGCGTCGCCCAAGGGGGCGTCTTCAGGACCGTCGAAAAGCAGGTTATCCATTGTGGCCAGCTTAACCATTATGGATGGGGGCGGAGAACTCCTGGAAAAAGTCGTTTCCCTTGTCGTCGACGATGATGAAGGCGGGGAAGTCTTCCACCTGGATCTTCCAGATCGCCTCCATGCCGAGCTCCGCATATTCGACGCATTCCACCTTCTTGATGCAGTCCTGGGCCAGCCGCGCCGCCGGGCCGCCGATGGAGCCCAGATAAAAGCCGCCGTGTTTCTTGCAGGCGCGGCGGACGGCGGCCGAGCGGTTGCCCTTGGCCAGCATCACCATGGAGCCGCCGGCTTGCTGGAACTGGTCCACGTAAGGATCCATGCGCCCCGCCGTGGTCGGCCCGAAGGAGCCCGAGGCGAACCCTTCAGGCGTTTTCGCCGGACCGGCGTAGTAAACGGCGTGGTCCTTGAAGTGCTGGGGCAGTCCCTGGCCTGCGTCCAGCCGCTCCTTGAGCTTGGCGTGGGCGATGTCGCGGGCCACGATCAACGGCCCGCTCAGGGAAAGCCGGGTCTTGACGGGATGCTTGGAAAGGGCGCTAAGAATTTCCGGCATGGGCTTGTTGAGGTCGATCTTGACCACTTGGCCGCTCAATTGATCTCCGTGGGTCTCGGGGCTGATTTCGGGCATGTATTGGGCCGGATTCTTTTCAAGCTGCTCCAGGAAGACGCCGTCCGGGGTGATCTTGCCGAGAATCTGGCGGTCGGCCGAGCACGAAACGCCCAACCCCACCGGGCACGAGGCGCCGTGCCGGGGAAGGCGGATCACGCGCACGTCGTGGCAGAAGTACTTGCCGCCGAACTGGGCGCCTATGCCCATGTCCTGGGTAAGCTTGAGGACCGCCCGCTCCATTTCCAAATCGCGGAAGGCCTGGCCGCGCTTGCCTCCCTTGGTGGGCAGGCCGTCCAGGTAGCGGGCGCTGGCCAGCTTGACGGTCTTCAGGGTCATTTCCGCCGACATGCCGCCGATGACCACCGCCAAGTGATAGGGCGGGCAGGCGGCGGTGCCCAGCGTGCGTATTTTCTCGTCCAGGAAGGCCATCAGGCTGTCCGGGTTGAGCAACGCCTTGGTCTGCTGGTAGAGGAAGGTCTTGTTGGCCGAGCCGCCGCCCTTGGCCATGAACAGGAATTTGTAGGCGTCGCCCTCGGTGGCGAAAATATCGATCTGGGCCGGCAGGTTGTCGCCGGTGTTGACCTCGTTGTACATGTCCAGCGGCGACACTTGGCTGTAGCGCAGGTTGTTGTCCAGGTAGGCGCGGCGCACGCCCTCGGCCAGCGCCGCCTCGTCGCCGCCGCCGGTC
>CAJXGZ010000140.1 GCA_913053795.1 uncultured Rhodospirillales bacterium
AACCCGTGTTGCCGGCGTGAAAGGCCGGTGTCCTAGGCCTCTAGACGATGGGGACCCGAGAGGGTCTGTGTGGTAAACGGCGCGGCGCATAAAATCAAGCTTTTCGAACGCGGCAAGGTAACCCTTGCTTTTTTCGCCCAAGCCCGGAACATTGGCGGCTTGCTTTTGCGATGATCGGGAAAATCCAAAGGAGCGCACCGAATGCTGCAAGGGAAAGTGCTTATCGCCCAAGGGGGCGGCCCCACCGCCGTCATCAATCAGTCCCTGGCCGGCGCCGTCCTGGAGGCGAGAAAGCACGCCGCGGTCAAACATATCTACGGCGCCCTGCACGGCATCAACGGCATCGTCAACGAGGACTTCCTGGACCTCGGCCTTGAGACCCGGCGCAACCTGGACGCCGTCGCCAATACTCCCTGTTCGGCGCTGGGCTCCACCCGCGACAAGCCGGACGTCAAATACTGCAAGGAAATCTTCAAGGTCCTACAGGCCCACGAGATCGGAACTTTCCTCTACATCGGCGGCAACGATTCCTCCGAGGCGCTGCGCATTCTCGGCGAGGAGGCGAAAAAGGCCGACTACGGCCTCAAGGGAATTCACGTTCCCAAAACCATCGACAACGACCTGATGGTCAACGACCACACGCCGGGGTATCCCTCCGCCGCCCGTTTCGTGGCCAGCGCTTTCGCCGGCGTCGACAAGGACAACGCCGCCCTTCCCGGCGTCTACGTCGGCGTCGTCATGGGGCGCCACGCAGGGTTCCTCACCGCCGCCGCGGCGCTGGCCCGCAACCATAAAGACGACGGCCCGCACCTGGTTTATCTGCCCGAGCGCGATTTCTCCATGGAATCCTTCGTTTCCGATGTTAAGTCCGTATATGAGCGCCTGGGGCGTTGCGTCATCGCCGTTTCCGAGGGAATCCACGATCAAAGCGGCGCCCTCATCGTCACCAAGATGGCCAAGCAGGTGGAGAAGGACGCCCACGGCAACGTTCAGCTTTCCGGCACCGGCGCGCTGGCTGATCTGCTCTGCGCCGCCATCAAGGAAAGCTCCGGCATCAAACGGGTGCGCGGCGACACCTTCGGCTATTTGCAACGCTCGTTCCTGGGCTGCGTCTCCGAGGTCGACCGCAAGGAGGCCCGCGAGGTCGGCGAGAAAGCCATCCAGTTCGCCCACCAGGGCCACGCCACGGGCTCGGTCACCATCCACCGGGTCGGCGACTACGCGGCTGAATTCCGCCTCAGCCCCTTGGACGCGGTGGCGGGCAAGACCAAGGTGATGGACGACGCCATGATTTCCAAATCCGCCAACGACGTCACCAAGACGTTCATCGAATACGCGCGCCCGCTTATTGGCGGCGGCCTGCCGGAGATATCCAGGCTCGACGCCGCCAACCGGGTTGAAAAAATTCTCGGAAAATAGCGAGGGTCCGCGCGTATGTGGGGGGGAGAAACGGGGTCCTTCGGGGCCCCGTTTTTCCATGCGCGAACTACCCATAAGCCGGGGCCGCGTCGTCGATCAGGAACTGCGCCTTGGAAACGCCCTTCCAGGTGTTGACCTTGAGGCGCCCGGCGAAGTGGAACGGCGCGCCGTCATGGCGCCTGAGGGCGGCCCCCATTTCGCTATCGTTGCAGCGAAAGGCCATGGCGCTCAGGCGGCCGCCGTCCTCGCCCGCCAGGATGCACCTGAGATGATCCTGTCCGACCACGTCGGCGCGGATCAGTCTGGCGCGGGCGATGGCGAACTTGGGCTCGGGGTTTCCGGCGCCGAAAGGCCCCACTTGCTCCAACGCCTTGGCCAGCTCCATGTTGGCGCCCTTGACGGTGATGGCGGCGTCCAGATTGAGGCTGGGAACGATCCCCGCCTCGGCGACGTCGGCGGCGATGCGCGTGTTCATGAATTCACGGAAGTCCTCAAGGCGGCCGGCGCTGACGGTGAAACCGGCGGCCATGGCGTGTCCGCCGCCCTTCTCCAGCAGTCCCGCCTGACGGGCGGAGATGATGGCGGCCCCCAGGTCCACCCCTTTAACCGAGCGGCCGGAGCCGTGCCCCACATCGCCTTCAAGAGACACCGCCAGCGCCGGGCGGTTGAAACGCTCCACCAGGCGCCCGGCGATAATGCCGATCACCCCCGGATGCCAGTCGCGCCCGGCGACCAGGATCAGGGGCGGATCGTCCTTGGCCTGGGCTTCGGCCTGCTCGGCGGCTTGGACCGCCACGGCGGCCTCGATGTCGCGGCGCATGCGGTTGAGGTCGTCCAGGGTTTGCGCCAAGTCCTCGGCTTCATGAGCGTCGTCCGAAGACAACAGCCGCGCCCCCAGGGAGGAGTCGCCGATGCGTCCGGCGGCGTTGATGCGGGGTCCTAAGATAAACCCGGCGTGATAGGTCCCTGGCGGCTCGCTGACGCCGCTGACGTCGGCCAGCGCCCTGAGCCCCGTATTGGCGCGCAAGGCGATTACCTTCAGCCCCTGCGTCACCAGGGCGCGGTTGACGCCGGTCAGGGGAACCACGTCGCAGACGGTGCCCAAGGCCACCAGGTCAAGCCAGTCCATGGGATTAGGCTTGGGACGGCTATCGAACCACCCGGCGCCGTCGAGTGCGCGGTTGACGCCGACCACCAGCAGAAAGGCCAAGCCGACCGCCGCCATATGCCCATGGGCGTTGTCCTCGTCCATGCGGTTGGGGTTGACGACGGCGACGGCGGGCGGCAGTTGCGGCTCCGCCTTGTGGTGATCGACGACGATGACGTCGAGCCCGACCTCGGCGGCGGCCTTCAGGGGCCCGTGGGCGCAAGTTCCGCAATCGACCATCACCACCAGCGAGATCTTATCCTTGGCGAGGCCCAGCAGCGCCTCCCGGTTGGGCCCGTAGCCCTCGCTGAGGCGGTCGGGAATGTAAATCCTCGGCGCCGCCCCAAGGGCTTTCAAATAGCGCGCCAGCAACGCCGACGAGGTGGCTCCGTCGACGTCATAGTCGCCGTAGACGGCGATGCTTTCGCCTTGCATGACGGCGCTGGCCAGACGTTCGCAGGCGGCGTCCATATCCTTGAAGCCGCTGGGGTCGGGCAGCAGCCGCTTCAGGGTGGGATTGAGAAAGTCCCCGGCCGCGTCCAAATCAACGTCGCGCGCCGCCAGCACCCGCCCGACGATCTCCGGCACGCCCAGCCGCTGCGCCAAGGCCAGCGCGGCGCGGTCGTCGCACGCCTTGGACAGCCAGCGCTTGCCCCTGAGCGAGCGCTCAACGCCTAAGAAACACGCCTGATCCCGCACCGCCCCGCCGCTCATTCCATGGTTCCTCTTCGTCATTCCCGCCCCTCTTCGTCATTGCCGCCCCTCTTCGTCATGCCCGGACAGTAGTGGGTCAAGCCCGGGGGTGACGAGGTGTTAAATGGGCGCCCCTATTCCTGTAAACATCGCTAAAGCGGAAGCCGCAGTATTACCCTGAGGCCGCCGTTGGGCGAGTCCGAGAGTTTGATGTCGCCGCCGTGGGCGCGGACCACGTCCCTTGCGATGGTCAGGCCCAGCCCGACGCCGCCGGTTTCCGGATTGCGCGAGCTTTCCAGCCGGAAGAAGGGCTTGAAAACCTCCTCGCGCATATCCTCGGGAATTCCGGAACCGTCATCATCGATCACGATCTCAACGGCGCCGCCGCGGCGTCCCGCGCGCACCGTTACGTGTTCGGCGTAGCGCATGGCGTTTTCGATGAGGTTGGTCAGGCATCGCCTGAAGGCGGCGCCCCTGAGAGCCCCGATGATCTCGCCCTCCACATGCAAATCAACGGCGCCGCCCTTTCGCTTGGCCTGGGCCGCCACTTCATTGAGCAAACCGGTCAGGCTCGCCAGTTTCGGCGCCTCCTCGCCCTCGCCGCGGGCGAAGGCCAGATAGCCTCCCAGCATATGCTCCATCTCGGCCACGTCTTCTTTAAGCTCGGCGACGCCGCCGACGTCGCCGCCGGCCATTTCCAGTTGCAGCTTCATGCGGGTCAGGGGCGTGCGAAGATCATGGGAGACGCCGGCCAGCATCTCGGTGCGCTGGGAGATGTGGCGTCTGATTCGCTCGCGCATGTCGATGAAGGCGGACGCCGCCTTGCGCACTTCGGTGGCGCCTTCGGGCTTGAATTTTCGCTCCATGCGGCCCATTCCGAAGTCGTCGGCGGCGCGCGCCAGCCTGCGGATGGGCTTGACCTGGTTGCGCATGAAGATGGTGGCGACGCCAAACAATATCATCGAGATTCCCACCATCCACATGACGAAAACATAGGTGGTGGAGCTGAACAGGCGCTTGCGCGGCGTAAGGATGCGCAAGACCCCCTCGGCCAATTGAATTTCAACGCTGACGCGGCGTTCGCGCGTCCGGGTGTCGATCTGAAACGGTTTATGAACGGCTTCGCTAATGGCCTTGATGAGAATTTCATCGAGGCGGTTGGTGGCCACAGGCGGGGTGTTGGGAAGAATCTCGCCCTCTTTCAAGGTGGCCCAGATGGACATGTGAACGGAGGCGACCTTGAAAACCTCCGACCGGCTTTTGGGTCCCGGATCGCGGCGCAAGAGCTCGACAATGGCGGCGATGTCCCCGGCCAGTCCGCGCGCCAGGCGCAAGCTCACCTTGTCCCAGTGGCTTTCAAAGAAGATGATCGCGGAAATCACCTGCAACAGCACAAGAGGCGTGACGATGATCAACAACGAGCGGCCAAGCAGGCTGCTCGGAAGCAAGCGTTTAAGGTAGTGTTTTTCCGTCATTTTCTAATTCGGTTTCTAATCCGGTTGCAGCAAGTAGCCTTTTCCGCGCACGGTTTTCAAATATCGCGGCAATTTCGGGTCCGGTTCGATCTTGCGGCGCAGGCGGGTGACCTGCACGTCAATGGCCCGCTCGCCGCCGCTGGCCGATGTCAGTCCCGTCAACTCATCGCGGCTCATCACGTCGCCCGGCCGCGCCGCCAAAGCTTTCAGAAGCGCCGACTCAACCTCGGTGAGGCGGATGGGCTTGCCGCCGCGGCTCAGCTCCGAGCGCGACGAATCGAAGATAAAATCACCGAGGCTAACCTCCGTCGGCGGCTCCAAGGGAGGCTTGGGCGCACGGCGCAGGATGGCGTTGATGCGCAGCAACAGCTCCAACGGCTCGAAGGGCTTGGGCATGTAGTCGTCGGCCCCGCGCTCCAATCCGGCGATGCGGTCCGCCGCCTCTCCCATGGCGGTGAGCATGAGGATGGGCACGGAATCGCTGCGGCGCAAATCGGCGGCGAAATCCAATCCGCTTTCCCCCGGCATCATCAGATCCAGCACGATCAAGTCGAACTCCAGGGAAACCAGCCTGGCGCGGGCGTCCTTGACGTCGGAGGCGGTGGTGACCAGAAAACCGTTCTCGCTGAGGAACTTGCGCAACAACTCGCGAAGCCTGAAGTCGTCGTCCACCACCAGGATATGAGGAAGATCAATGTTCATAGCCCAAGAACACTACCACAAGCCAACGCCCCCTTGAAATCCCAAGCTGAGAGGCGTAAGTGAAGCCTCCTATTCATGGAGTTTATTGAGATGTCTTACAAGGTCGCGGTGGTCGGCGCCACCGGCAGCGTTGGACGCGAGATGCTGAACATTTTGGACGAGCGGGCGTTCCCGGCGGCCGAGGTGGCCGCCTTGGCTTCAGAGCGCTCGGTTGGCCTGGAGGTCTCCTTCGGCGATAAGGATTTGAAGGTGCAATATCTGGCGGACTTCGACTTCGCCGGAACCCATATCGTTCTGTCCTCGCCCGGCGCCTCGGTTTCCAAGGTTCACAGCCCCCGCGCCGCCAAGGCCGGGGCCGTGGTCATCGACAACACGTCGCACTTCCGCATGGAGCCGGACGTGCCCCTGGTGGTTCCCGAGGTCAACCCGCAAGCCATTGCCGGCTACGTCAAGCGCAACATCATCGCCAACCCCAACTGCTCGACCATCCAGATGGTGGTGGCCTTGAAGCCGTTGCATGATCTGGCGTCCATCAAGCGGGTGGTCGTTTCCACCTATCAGTCCACCTCGGGCGGCGGCAAGGAGGCCATGGACGAGCTGTTCAACCAGACCCGCGGCGTCTACGCCAACGAACCCTTTCAGAAGAACCAGAAAGTGTTCACCAAGCAGATCGCCTTCAACGTCATTCCCCATATCGACGTCTTCATGGACGACGGCTCGACCAGGGAAGAATGGAAGATGGCGGCCGAGACCATGA
>CAJXGZ010000141.1 GCA_913053795.1 uncultured Rhodospirillales bacterium
TTTGTACAGGGGTTGTTCGAGTTGCTCGAGCGTGTTATAGTGCCAGCGGGGCTGCGACTGAAACCCGCTGCGTAGCGGATGTCGCCGCCCCGGTTTTGTTTTATACGAAAGGTGGTAGTCCGATGCGGCGCAGCGCGCCACGCGACATCGCGATTCACGATCGCGAACCGGCGGTGTCGAAGATGCGGGATGATGTGATCGACGGACTGTCGCGGACGCCCAAGGTGTTGCCAAGCCAATACCTCTACGATGAACGTGGGGCGGAACTGTTCGAGGGCATTTGCTCGACGGAAGATTACTATCCGACTCGAACGGAGATCTCCATTCTAAGTCGGCACATGGAAGACATTTCGTCGCGTGTCGGTCCTGGCGCGTTGGTGATCGAGCCCGCGGGTTTGTTGCTCGACGAGCCGCTCGCCGGCATCGATCCAATTGCGGTGAATGAAATCCGCGACCTCATTGCGCATCTCAAGGATCGCGGCATCGGCGTGCTCATCACCGACCACAACGTCCGCGAAACGCTGGGTATCGTCGACCGCGCCTACATCCTGCACGAAGGGGTGGTGCTGATGGAAGGCAACCCCGAGGAAATCGTCGAGCACAAGGATGTCAGGCGCGTTTACCTCGGCGAAAGATTTAGCCTTTAATTGTTTAACCATGGCACTCAGTCAGCGCCTCGATCTCCGGCAATCCCAATCCCTGGTGATGACGCCGCAGTTGCAGCAGGCGATCAAACTGCTGCAGCTTTCCAATATTGATCTGATCCAGTACGTCGAGCAGGAGTTGGAGCAGAACCCGCTTCTTGAGCGCGGCGAGGACGACTATGGCGTCGAGGACGGCCTGGGGCCGGCGAAGGACGCCGCCGACTCCGGTGATGAGAGCCTTGATGATGACAGCGAGGAGCCCGGCCAGACCCCCCTTGAGGCTCCCCTGGAGGCGTTAGACGCCGATTACAACACCTCCTGGGACGAAGACGGCCCCTCTGACGTTCTCCCTGGGGACTTCCCCTTAGGCGGCGGCATAGCGGGATCCTCCTTCGCTGAATGGGGGAAGCATAGCGGCGGCTTTGGCGAAAACGCGCCCAACTTTGAGGAAACCTTATCGGACAAGCCGCGCTTGCGCGAACATCTGATCGGCCAAATGACCATGGGGCTGAACGGCCAGGTGGACCGCGTGATCGGCCTCGTCCTGATCGACGCCTTGGACGAGACCGGCTACGTCAGCGCCGGCCTCGGCGGCGTGGCGGCGGCGCTGAACTGCGCCGTGGAGCGTGTGGAGGCGGTCTTGTCCAAGCTCCAGAAATTCGACCCGCCGGGAATTTTCGCCCGCAATCTCAGTGAATGCCTGGCCCTGCAACTTAAGGACAAGGACCGGCTGGACCCCGCCATGCAGGCGTTGCTGGACAACCTGGACCTGCTGGCCAAGCGGGATATGACGGCGTTGATCGAGGTCTGCGGCGTCGACGAAGAGGACATCGCCGGCATGGCCGCCGAAATAAGGGCGCTGGACCCCAAACCGGCGCTAAACTTCGACAGCGAAACGGTCCAGCCCATCGTCCCCGACGTCCTCATGAGGGCGAAGCCGGGAGGCGGATGGCTGATCGAACTTAACACCGACACCCTGCCGCGAGTCCTGGTCAACAACAGCTACCACGCTTACATCAGCGCCAAGGCCAGCGGCAAAAAGGACAAGCAATACATCAACGACTGCCTGCAATCGGCCAACTGGCTGGTCAAGTCCCTTCACCAGCGGGCCACCACCATCCTTAAGGTGTCCAGCGAGATCGTGCGCCAGCAGGACGGCTTTTTCGCCCATGGCGTGGAGTGCCTGAGGCCGTTGGTGCTGCGCGACATCGCCGAAGCCATCGAAATGCACGAGAGCACCATCAGCCGCGTCACCTCAAACAAATACATCGCCTCCCCGCGCGGCATTTATGAGTTAAAATACTTCTTTACGCCGGCCATCGCTTCTTCGTCGGGCGGCTTAGCCCACTCGGCTGAATCGGTCCGCCACCGCATCAAGGACCTGATCGGCGAAGAGCCGGCGTCAAAGACCCTGTCAGACGGCAAAATAGTTGCTATATTAAAGAATGAGGGCATCGACATTGCCCGCCGCACGGTGGCGAAATATAGAGAGGCCATGGGTATCGCGTCTTCCGTTCAGCGCCGCCGCGAAAAATCGGCGAACTTTTAATACACGAAGAAACAATGGGCCGGCGCCTCATGGATGTTGACTCTGGTGGTCGCGGCAACTAACTTCCGGGCCTTCTCTGACCCATGGCGTCAAATTTTGGCGACGGACTACGCGCCGCCGACCTGGATTGAACAACAAACAACTCTTCATTCCCGCGCTCTATAGCCTCATACTTTGGGACGGCTTTGTTCATGGAAATATCGATAAAAGGAAAACATGTGGATGTGGGCGTTTCCTTGCGGAGCCATGCCGAAGACAACCTGAACGCCAACGTCAAAAAATATTTTGACCGGGCGCTTGACGCCACCGTTATTTTTTCGCGCGAGGCCCGTTTATTCCGCGCCGACATATCCGTTCACGTGGGGCGCGATATGTTGATGCAGGGCAGCGCCTCCGCCGATGACGCCTACGCCGCCTTCGACGGCGCCCTGGCGCGCATCGCTAAGCAACTGAGGCGTTACAAGAGCCGCCTTCGCAGCCACAAGCCCAGAAACCCTGAAGACTTGACGCCGGCCCAGTACGCCATCATCGCCCCGGAAACGGAGGACGAGGCCGCGCCGGAGGAGGGACAACCCGCCATCATCGCCGAAATGTCTCACGAAATCGCCACCCTCACCGTCGGCGAGGCGGTGATGAGGATGGACCTAGCGAATTCTCCGGTTATGATGTTCCGCAACCGAGCCCACGGGGGGCTGAACCTGGTCTACCGGCGCGACGACGGCAACGTCGGTTGGATCGACCCCTCTAACGGCAAATAAGCCTGGGAGCAAACATGGAGATTGTCGAACTCTTAAGCACGGAAAGCGTCATCCCCAACCTGCGCGCCACCAGCAAGAAGCAGGCGCTCCAGGACCTGGCGCGCCGCGCCTCCTCCATTACCGGTTTGCATGAGCGCGCCGTCTTCGACGTTCTCATGGAGCGTGAAAAGCTGGGAACCACCGGCGTCGGCAACGGCATCGCCATCCCCCACGGCAAGCTGCCTTCCCTGGACCGCCTGTACGGCCTGTTCGCGCGCCTGGAGCGGCCCGTCGACTTCCATTCCATCGACGAGCAGCCGGTTGATTTGATTTTCCTGCTGCTGGCGCCTGAATCGGCGGGCGCCGACCATCTCAAGGCGCTGGCCCGGGTGTCGCGCCTGCTTCGCGACAAGACGGTCTGCGAAAAACTCCGCGGAACCGACGGCGAGGAAGCTCTCTACGCCCTTCTTACGGAATCCCAGGAAAGCCACGCCGCTTAACCAAGCGCCCTCGATCCGTCAATATTTCTTCTGGGTTTTTTCTGTTGCTTCAGAGCAAGAGGATCGGATAAAATGTTGCGAAGGCGGAACGAATAGGGAAAAGAAACAAGGGGGGGAATAGGGAATGGATTTGGACGAGCTTCAAGCTCTTGATCTATGGCGGCGCACCATCGTCACCGCCGTCAGACGATCCGCGCCGGATCTTTCCGCGCGTCAGATGGGTTTGCTCCTCACCGTTTACCTCAAGCAGCCGCCCCACACTGTCCGCGGCCTTGCGGAAGTCCTTAAGGTTTCCAAGCCGGCCATTACGCGGGCGCTGGACCGTTTGGGCGAACTGGAGCTGATCCGCCGCAAGACCGACGAAAACGACCGCCGCAGCGTGCTGATCCAGCGCACGGTTCGGGGATCGGTGTTCCTGCGCGAATACGGCGAGATCATTTGCGAATCCGCCCGCAGGCTGGAACAAGCCAGAGAAACCTAAAAAAAATCCTAAATGATCTGACGCACACGTTGTTGGGTTTGCGGACGAAAGCGGTGAAGATAGGCGGGCAGGACCGCCTCCGCCGGCGTCGGCGTTACGCCCAGGTTCTTAAAAGTCATCGCCGCCTCTCCCACCACGTTGTCTTTCTCCAGCAGTCTTAGCTGGTCCCGGGTCAACAGGGGATTGGGCGCCTTCTCCAGGAACCACGCCTCAAAACGGGCCAGCAGGAACGGCACGGGGATCAAAAGGCGCCGCCGTCCGATCTGCTTCAACATTAACTCCATGATCTGCTTGTAGCTGTAGACCTCGGGTCCGCCCAGTTCATAGGTCTTTCCAACGGTCCCGGGGTCCGACAGGATTTTCATAATGGCGCCGGCGACGTCGCCCACATAGACGGGCTGGAACTTGGTTCCGCCGTCGCTGAAAACGTTGACGCCGAATAGGGGCAGCACCGGGGAAATAAGGGCGAAGCCGGCGAACATGTTGAAGAACTTGTCCTCCGGCCCGAACATGACGCTGGGGCGGACGATGGAGGCATGCGCGAAGGCCGCCTTGACCGCCTCTTCGCCGGCCGCCTTGGTGCGGGCGTATTTGGCGCGTGAGTCCTTATCGGCGCCGATGGCCGAGATTTGAACCAGGCGCTTGGCGCCCGCCTCGCTAGCGGCCCGGGCGACGTTGGCGGCGCCTTCCGTATGGATGCGCTTGAATGTCTGGCGCCAAGACTCTGAAAGAATACCCGCCAAATTGACGACGGCGCCGGCGCCCCTGACGGCGGCGGCCACCTGGGAGTCATTGGCGATGTCGGCCGTCATCGGCGTAATTTGTCCGACGCCGCCCATGACTTTCAAGAACTGGGCGGCCTCGCTGTCGCGAACGGCCACGCGCACGCGGTCGCCATTGGCGGCAAGACGTTGAACCAAATGGCGGCCGAGAAACCCCGAACCGCCGAAAACCGTCACCAGACGCGCGCTCATGATGCCTCCCTTTCGCTGTAGTGTACCGGATCAATCAACAATCTCAAAATCGTGGGTGATGCCGGCGGTTTTGTTGAGCATCATGGAGACCGAGCAGTATTTCTCCGCCGACAGGTTCACCGCCCGCTTCACCTTGGAGGCGTTAAGACCGCGGCCGCTGACGATGAAGTGGACATGGATGCGGGTGAATACCTTAGGCGTGGTTTCGGCCCGCTCGGCCTCGATCTCGACGACGCAGCCGGCCACCGGCTGGCGGGACTTTTCGAGGATTTCCACGACGTCGAAACAGGTGCAGCCGCCAAGGCCCAGCAGGACCATCTCCATGGGCCGAACGCCCAGGTCCCGCCCGCCGGCCTCCGCCGCGCCGTCCATCACCACCGAATGACCGCTCCCCGATTCTCCGAGAAATGTGCGGTCCTGCACCCACTTAACCCGCGCTTTCATGTTTTCGCCTCTCCTTATTTCTTGTCCGGCAGTGTTGAAGATAACGGTTTTCCTGGAAAAAGTCCGCATTCGGGCGTATAGGATTTTTTTATTTTCTAAACAAAGAGGCTCTAAAAATGTCCGAGGCTTGGACGCCCGCGAGTTGGCGCGGCAAACCGGTGAAGCAATTGCCCAACTACGCCGACGGCGCCGCCGTCGCCGAGGTCGAGCGCCGGCTCGGGGATTTTCCGCCCCTGGTGTTCGCCGGCGAGGCGCGGCGGCTGAAGACGGCGCTGGGGCGGGTCGCCGAGGGCCACGCCTTTTTGCTTCAGGGCGGCGATTGCGCCGAGAGCTTCGCCGAGTTCCACGCCGACAACATCCGCGACACCTTCCGGGTGCTGTTGCAGATGGCGGTGGTGCTGACCTTCGGCGCCTCGTGCCCGGTGGTCAAGGTCGGCCGCCTGGCGGGGCAATTGGCCAAGCCCAGAAGCAGTGATTTGGAAACCAAGGACGGCGTCAGCTTGCCCAGCTACCGCGGCGACATGGTCAACGCCATGGAATTTTCCGGCGCCGCCCGCGAACCGGACCCCGAGCGCATGGTCCAGGGCTATAATCTGTCCGCCGCCACCCTCAACCTGCTGCGCGCCTTCGCCCAGGGCGGCTATGCCGACCTGCACAAGGTGCACCAGTGGACACTTGATTTCGTCGATGGCAGCCGGTTTGCCGAACGCTACCGCGATCTTGCCGACCGGCTGGGCGAAACGCTGGCCTTCATGGCCGCTTGTGGCGTGACCTCGGAAACAACGCCGCAAATACGCGAGACGGATTTCTTCACTTCCCACGAGGCCCT
>CAJXGZ010000142.1 GCA_913053795.1 uncultured Rhodospirillales bacterium
ATGCGCATGTCCACGCTGATTGGCTGCGTCCCGCCGACGCGCTCGAACTCGCGCTCCTGCAGAACGCGAAGGAGGGCGACCTGAGTCTTCGCGGAGATGTCTCCGATCTCGTCGAGGAAGATCGTGCCGCCGTCTGCGACTTCGAAGCGGCCTTTCTTCCGCGCGCTGGCGCCGGTGAATGCGCCGCGCTCGTGGCCGAAGAGCTCGCTCAAGAGGAGAGTCTCGACGAGGGCTGCGCAGTTGACCTTGACGAGCGGCTTCTCCGCACGAGCGGAGTTGCGATGCAGCGCCTCGGCCGCCGCCTGCATTCTGACGGCGGCGGCGTCGGAGGCTTCGGTCAGAACCTTCTGGACGCCGCGAACAGCATTTCCGGCGCCTTGCAGATGCGTCTCGATCTGTTGAGAGGCGTTGTTCAGGCCGTCCGCCCGATGCAACAGGATTTCGCCGACGCCGGCTATACGCTTGGCGGCCTTGGCCGAGACAAGGTTGAGGTTATCGGCGTGCTCGTCCAGCATTTCCGCGGCGCCGCCGTATTGGCCCGCCGCGTGCTCGAAGGAGTTTGATATTTCGCGGGCGCGCTCATGCATGGTTTCGCTCAAATCCTTCATGCGCGCCGCGGTGAGATCGGAGTTTTCGTTGATGCCGCGCAACTGCTCGCGGAAGGACTCCACGCGCCTGGTCGCCCGCTCGGAGGCGGAGTCCACCTCGTCCGCGCCCAACTGCAAGGACTTGGTGGCGAGAGAGAGACCGCTAACGCCCTTTTCCGAAGCGTTGAGAATTTCCTCGGAAGTATTGAACAATTTCTCACTCATGGACGCCATATGGGCGCCGGCCTTTTCAGAGGACGCCGCCAAATCCTGGGTGCGCTCATGCAGGGCGTTGCTGGCGTCGCTAAGGTGGGCCACGCTCTTTTCGGAGAGCGCCGCCAATTCCCCGACGCGCGCCTCTACGGCGCCGCCCAAGCCGTCGACCTTGTTCACGGCCTGCTCGGCGACCGTGGTCATGTCCGACGAGTGTTTAGTCAGCGATTCGCTGGCGCGCTCCAAGTGGTTGGCCGCCTTTTCCGAAACCATGGAAATGTCCTGAGAAGCTTGGCGCAATACGCGCGTGACGCCGCCCATGCGCTCGGAAGCATGTTCGGATGATGTGGAGATGTCCTGCGAACGGTCCTTCAACGATTCACCCAGCTCGGACAATTTGCACGAGGCGGTTCCGGAAGCTTCGGAGACGCCGTGCAATTGCTGAGTGATGGATTCGGTGAGATGTTGGGACTTCTCGGCGGCGTCGTTGATGTCGCCGAAGCCGCTGCGCAAGGCCCGTGACGCCGCGTTAATGCTGGCGACTCCCTTTTCCGAAGCGGAGACCATGCCCTCGGCGTCCTTGTTCAAGGTTTCCGCCAAGCCGGAGATATGGCCGCTCGCATGGTCCGAGGCCGCCGCAAGATCAAGGGTGCGCTGGCGCAGCGCATCGTTGATGGCGTTGATGCGCAGCAGGCTGCTGTTGGATACCTTGGCCACTTCTTCGCTGCGGTCATACAATGAAGCGCTGACCTCGGAAACCTTGGCCAAGGTTTGTTCGGAGATATTTTTAAGATCGGATGATCTGCTCATCAGGGAGTCGCCCACGTGCGCCACCTTGCCCATCACCTTGTCCGAGATCATGGAAAGATGGTGGGAGGCGCCGCGCAGGGATTCGCCGATGGACTCGGCGCGCGCCGCCGTCAACTCCGATACTTCGTTCATGTCTTCGGCCTGCTTGTGGAAGGCGGCGCCGCTCGCTTGCACCCGCTGTATCACATGCTCCGACGTGGATGACAGTTCTCGCGCTTGATCCTGCAGCGATTCGCTGATTTCCTTGGCCCGCGCCGCCGTCTGATCCGAGGTTTCGCTAAGGACTTGCGTTTGCCGCGTCAGGTTGGCGTCGATCTCGGATGCGCGCGCCGCCACCAGTTGGCTGACTTCCGTAAGGTTCTCCCCCTGCCGAAGCAAGGTTTCCCGCATCTGGCCGGTTTGCTCCGCCGCCCGCTCCAGGCGCCGCGACATATCCTGGGACTCGCCATGCAGCAACTCGGCGCTGACGCGCACGTTCGATGAGGTCTTTTCCGTCGCCGCCAGCAGTTCTTCGGCGCGGGAATGCAACGCATTGCCCGCCGCTTCCGAGCGCTCCGCGGCCTCAGTGGATATGGCCTCCATCTGCTCCGTCCTGGCGTCGAAAATTTCAGCGGTTTCCCTGGATCGAGTCGCCGCTTCCTCGGATGTTTTGAACAGCTCATCGGTGCGCCGCCGAAGGGTTTCGCAAAGGTCATCGGCGCGCGCCGCCGCCCGATCCGAGGAGGTCACAAGCTCTTGCGAGTGCCTTTGCAGCTTTTCTCCGGCTTCGCGGGCCCGAAAGCTCGCCTTTTCGGTCATGGCTTGCATGTCCTCGGTTTGCCGGCGAAGGGTCTCGGCGATGGCTTGGGAGCGCAAATCGGCGTCTTCCGACGCCTGGGAAAGCGCCACGGTGCGGACGTGAACCGTTTCGCAAGCCGAACGCGCGCGTTCCGCCGCTTCCTCCGAGGCCCGGGTCAGGTCTTGGGCTTGGCGGCGAAGGGCCTCGCTGACTTCCCTCACCCGCGACTGAGCGCTGTCAGAGGGGTAGACGAGCTGACGCAAACGCCAGCTTATGGATTCGGTTTCGAGGCCCCCCCGGCGCCCCCGCTCGAAATAGCCGATCACCATCCATAACAGCGCCGGCGGAGTCAAAACGCCCGCCGCCATGCCCCCAATCTCGTGGGGCAAAAGCAAGAGCAGGTCGCTCCACATGATTTGGCTGCCTATATATAGGTAACTGGCCGCCAGCCAGGCGATGGAGAGAACAAAGCCGGCGATGATCGTCAGCCGGTATTTCACATGGAATGGCGCAGTCAATTGGTCGGGACCGATAGCCTCGTCGCCGGAGACCAGCCGAATTTCAGTCCCCTCTCCTCGTCGGGCCGCGGTCCCGTCGACGGCGTCCATTTCCTTCAGGACGTCTTCGACGGGGTCGCCTTTATTCGTATTGGAATCACCGACCGCCCCGTAGGCTATGGCTACCGGAGGCTCTTCCTTGGCTTTACGCTTGGCGTTCGTGTTGGCCATGACCGCCAAAATTTCCTCATTTTGAAAACCTGCGAATCACACCATACACTAACGATATGTAGTGTGAAAGAGGCAAATGGTCACAAAATGTTGATAAAATCAAAAAAGGTGCTGGCCGCCGGTGACCCAAACTTCCGTACCGGTGACATAGCTTGAGTCATCGGAACACAGGTAGAAAACGGTGGTCGCCACGTCCATGGGCGCACCCATTCGGTCAAGAGGGATGCGGGGAATCAGGGCTTCGTACTCAGGGCCCACCATGTCGGTCTCGATCTCGCCGGGGGCGACGGCGTTGACGCGCACGCCCAGCGCCGCGAATTCGTTCGCCATCTCGCGGGTCATGGCCGACAGCGCCGCCTTGGAAATGGAATAGGCGGAGCCGGCGAAGGGATGGATGGAATGGCCGGCGATGGAGGTGATGTTGACGATGGCGCCCTTGCCCTTGTGCAGCGCCGAGGCGAATCCCCTGGAAAGCTTCAGGGGCGCGAAGAGGTTAAGCTCGAAGACGTCCCGCCACGCCGCCAAGTCGCCGTTGAGGCACCCCAGGCGTTCCTTGAAGGGGGTCTTTGGCGACATGCCGGCGTTGTTGACCAGACCGTGCAAGGGGGCGTCGCCGAGGGCTTGGTTGGCCTCTTGGATGAGGTTGGCGATGCTGTCGTCATCGCCGAGGTCGGTGGGGATGTGCTGGGTCCAGTTTGGATCGCGCTTGCATTCAGGCGGCGCATCCTCGCGCGAGCACGTAATGATGCGCCAGCCTCTTTCCAAAAAGCACACGGCGGTGGCGTGGCCGATGCCCCGGCTGCCGCCGGTAATAACCACCGTCTTCCTGTCGTTTGCAGATTCCATCTCGCTGATTCGTTCCATAGCGATGCGCAAAGGTAACTCCGGACGGCGCCGGATGAAAGCCTTCGTTACTTGCCCGTCCGCATAATATATGAAAATAATGAATGGGATATTCAAAAAAACCCTCATCGCCAACCGTGGGGAGATCGCCCTAAGAATCATCAAGACGGCGCGGCGGATTGGCGTCAAGGCCGTCGCCGTTTTTTCCGAGGCAGACAGGGACTTCCCTCACGTTCAGGCGGCCGGCGCGCCGGGCGTTTGCTGTCGCCCATGCCGGGGTTGCTCACTTTTCTTTATGTCGAGAAAGGACGGCGTGTTAAGGCGGGCCAGGAACTTGTTGTAATCGAGGCCATGAAGATGGAGAACGTGCTGTGCGCCGGTCGAGACGGCGTCTTCTCGGCGGTTCGCGCCAAGCCCGGCGATACCTTGAAGGTTGATCAGGTTATAATGGAATTTGAGTAATGTTATGGCTGAAAAGACAATTCATGTCCGTATCGAGGGACGCGTCCAGGGGGTCTGGTTTCGCGCCTGGACCATGCAGGAAGCCAGGGAGCGCGCCTTAAGCGGCTGGGTGCGCAATTGCTCCGGCGGCAGCGTCGAGGCTTTGTTCTCAGGGGCGCCGGACGCCGTCGACGCCATGGTGGAGGCGTGCTGGAGCGGCCCGCCCGCGGCGCGCGTCGACAACGTCGCCACAAGCCCGGCCAACCCTCCCGATGACGCCGGGTTCCAGGGACTGCCGACCAAATAAGGATTAAAAGGCGATGGTGAAATTGACGCCGCCGCCGCTGGGGGGGTCCGTCACATGGACGGCGCCGTTGTGGGCCTCCACCACGCGCTGAACAATGGACAGCCCCAGTCCGGCGCCGCCGCTTCTTCTGTCGGAGCGTTGAAATCTTTTAAATATGCTGTCTAGTTTTTCCTTTGATACTCCGTGCCCTTTATTGATGACGCTTATGGCGGGGGCGTCGCTCACCTGAATTGTGATGGTGGTTTTTCTTGAGGAGTATTTCAAAGCGTTCTCGACCAAATTGCGCACGGCGTGATCCAGGGCGGCGGCGTTGCCGTTTATCATGACCGGACCTTTCGCGCCGATGATTTCTATGGACCTCTCTTCCCTGATGACGAGCGGCGCCAGCCGTTCGGCGACGTCCGAGCAAATTTTTCTGATGTCCACTTCATTCATCTCTAGGGTTTCGGTTGAGTCCAAGCGCGCAAGCGCCAGCAACTGCTCCAGCGTCCGCGTCATATCATTCACGTCCTTGAGCAGGCTTTGCGATTTATCATCATCGTCCAGTTCACTCAAATGCAGCTTCAGCACGGACAGCGGCGTGCGAAGTTCATGGGCGACGTCGCTGGCGAATGTCCGATATTTCAATTCGCTTTCACGCAGGGCGTTCTCAATGCGCTTGCGCCCGGTGATGTCAATCAACGCGCCCACCATGCCGCCCGGCCCGCCGTCGGATTTTGTGAACATGGCTTTGTGATAAATGACGTCATGGAAGCTGCCGTCGGCGTAATTAAAGGCCGCCTCGTAAGTCTGCACGCCGCCCATTTCAAGCAGTTCCGAATCCGCCGCATTGTTGATGTCGGCAAGATCCTTGGGCGCGGGGTCGTAAACATTCTTGCCGATAATTTCTTCCTTTGGAAGGCCGACAAAGTCCTCGAATGCGGTGTTGCAACCGAGGTAGACGCAGTTCATATTCTTATAAAAAATCGGGACGGGTATGGAGTCGATCAGTGATTGATGCAGGCTGAACTGGTCGCTCAGCGCCGCTTTCACTTTCTCTCGTTCAGCAATGATATTTTTGGTCACCAGAATCGAGATAACCACCGCCACTGAAGAAAAAATCGTTGCGGTAAGGACGGTTTCCCACCGATTCGTATTTGTTTCATGCGGCGCGTCGGTAAATAACGAAACTATGGATTTTTCTACATAAAATTCCCAGAAATAAGAAAGCGTGAAAACTAAAAAAAGAGCCAAAACCGCAGTGATAAAAACGTTCCGGTGCGTCACGCCGCCCGTCCCCTCTAGGAGTCGTCGCCGGCGAGCAGATAGCCGACTCCGCGAAGGGTGTGGATCTCCGTCGACGCGCCGACCTTGGTAAGGCGTTTGCGCAGCCGGGAAATAAGCGCCTCCACCGAATTGGAGGCTGTTTCTTCGCCAAAACCGTAGATTTTTTCCTC